>JAZOCQ010000103.1:0-3684 GCA_045596565.1 Acutalibacteraceae bacterium | reverse complement strand
GGGAGAGCCTCGGTATTAAACTTCTTGCCTTTTACGGTAATGGGGTTGACGGTAAAGTTTTCCATACCTTCGGTAATTACCGAATGCTCAGTACTCGGATTGCTCGGACTACCCGGATTGCTCGGGCTACCCGGATTGCTCGGGCTACCCGGATTGGTCGGGTCTCCCGGATTGGTCGGGTCACTCGGACCCGTCGGGTCACCCGGATTGGTCGGATCACTCGGACCCGTCGGATCTTGTACCGTGCCGCCTACGACGCCTTCCTCTTCTTCTTCAGTTGCAGGTTTACAACCAACGAACAAGGATGCCGCCATCAAAACGATCAACACAAGTGCGATCCATCTTTTTGCTGTCATAGCATTTGCCTCCTTTTATAAATTTGCAAACATTTTTTCTGAAACGTTTCCTTGGCATAATAATTATATATTATTTATGTCTGCAAGTAAATATAGCAAATCACACAAAAAATAAGTTCACAATTTGTGCAAAACGACCAAAAGAGGAGTGCAAGAAAAACTCACACTCCTCTTCCGTTATTCACTCAAAAACTCCAGCATTTGCGGCAGCATTTTGCCCCAAAAATCCCAGTTATGCGCGCCCTCATCGTAGATGCAACGAATCTCCTGCCCCGCCTCCCGCATCGTTTTCTCAAACGATTGACTGTGGGTCAGTAGATAGTCATCCCATCCGCAGGCAAGCATCATTTCGGGCAGTTCTCTGCCCTCTTGCAGCCGCCGCTTTGCGAGGGCGGGCAGGTCATTGTCCGAGCCTAAAAAGTGTGCCGCATCGCCGAAGATATAACGTTGGTATGCATCGGCGCTGTCCACCCGCTGTGCCAGATCCAATGCCCCCGAAAGGGACACTGCTTTGGCATATTTTTCAGGACACTCCAGCGCCGCACGAAAGGCGCCGTAGCCGCCCATAGAAAGCCCCGCAATAAAGTTTTCCTCTCTTTTTGCCGACATTCCTCCAAAGGTTGCCTGACAAAAAGCGGGCAGCTCCTCGGTAAGATAGGTCAAATACTGCGGCCCCGACGGATGGTTTACGTACCAGCCGTTATGGGTCTCGGGACAAACGATGGCAATATTTTTCTCTCTCGCAATATATTCCAGCGGCGAAAAGCGCACCCAGGAGGAACTGTCACCGCCCATTCCGTGCAAAAGATAGAGGGTCGGGAAGGGTCCGCCGGGATCTTTTGGCAAAACCACGCGGACGTTGGTGTCGTATCCCAACACCTGAGACCTAAAGGTCAGTTGTATCAGAGCCATTCTTTTTCTCCTTTTTCTTTTTTATAACGAATTCAACGATAAGCACCACGATTACGGCGGCGATAGCCGCACAAAGTGCCGTCGGCAGGCTGTCGCACAGCCATTCCCACAATTTTCCCAGCATTTTTATTACTTCCTTCCTGCGCTGACCGCAAGGTACCAATCCACGGTAGTTGCGGGCAATACGCGAATTTTGTCATCATCGGGACCCATACGGGGCAGCGTCGTTACATCATTTTGCTGCATCGTCTTTGTTCCGACGGAAGTTTCCGCGGACGTCTTTTACGTCAGAATACTGCCGAATCATCTCCATAAAATCACCGCCCCTTGGGTATATTTTAGCATAAAAGCGGTAAAAAATCAATGCGGAGTATCGTATGTAATCCGTCGAAGACGGAAGGTAATCACACCGTAGGCGTGGATGTAATCAATCTGAAGGAAATGCACCTACGGTGATGCCATACACGCTTTGCGTGATTACATACTCGCTTACGCGAGATTACATACCAATCCTTCGGATCGAATAAAAAAGAACGAAGTTCTCACTTCGTTCTTTTTCGGGATCACACGCAAAATGAAACCGATCGTAAAACCTGATTATCTTAATATTTAAGTGTATTTACTTTTCAAAACCTTTATAAGGCAGTCCGACATTTGCTCAAACCCATATTTATTGGGATGTATACCGTCGGCATGCAAGTAAATGCTTGCTGTTTCAGGAGAAATTTTTGTGTTATTGTAAAAATCTACGTATACAACTTGAAATTCCTCTGCAATCTTTTGAATCACATCGTTATACTCTAACAATCCCTTATTATGTTTTTTTACATCCCAATGAAGCATAGAGCAAACATAAATATCAGCATTAGGATATCTGTTTTTTGCCTTATGCACCATCGTAGCATAAGCCTGTCCAAACATAGAGCAATCGCCAATATAAGTTTTTGTGGTTTGGTCATATATGTCATCTACACCGTTATAAGTGCCAATATCGTATCCTCTTAATGCATCGTTTCCACCAATAATGAGAATTATAATGTCTGGTTCAATTTCCAGAGTGTCATTATGAAGTTCGGTTGCACGTTTCATGCAACCCGCTTTTTCAGTCCCGTCAACCATTGTCGTCACACAAGAGCCACTCCAAGAATTATTTACGCACAGTTGCATATTCAACTTTTGAATTGTTCTCATCCACCAAGTGTCACACGGGTCGTTTAGCCATTCAGTTTTGGGATAATAAGGCACATTGTTTGTAATAGTTGTATTATATAATTCACTATTACTAAAGCCGTCAAAAGTGGATGTGCTTGCACCGAGAAGAGAAAAATATTTTTCAGAAAGAGATTTCATGTCGTCACCGCCTTGGGTGCATTATAGCATAAAAGCGGCGAAGGGGCAAGGGGTTGAGCGATGCATCGGCAAAGCCGATGTGAAGTTATGCCGTTGGCATAGTGAAGTTTTGTGCTTTCGCACAAAGTGAAGTTAAGTGTGCCACTCACGCCCGCAGGCACTTCACTTGCGAAGCAAACTTCACACACCGAAGGTGTGCTTCACGTGCCGTAAGGCACACTTAGTTGAAAAAGAAAAGACACGCTCTCGCGTGTCTTTTCTTTTTCTGGTGCCGATGACCGGACTTGAACCGGTACGATATTGCTATCGAGGGATTTTAAGTCCCTTGTGTCTGCCTATTCCACCACATCGGCGCGGAACGGTATTTATCATATAGTATTTTGGACGCTTTGTCAAGGTTTTTATTGACGATATTCCCAAAATACACACCATTGTATATGGATTTTTCAATTTTAATGTTCCTATACGTGCGCATCAAATGAATGGGTTCCTTACGCTCTCAAAAAAAGTTGTACCCAGTACGGTATGCCATCCTTTTCAAAATATCCTACTACAACCGCGTTAAACTCTTCTTTAAGAATATTCTCTTTATGACCCGAAGAATTCATCCATCCGCTCATCACCGCAGCCGCACCCATAAACCCGCTTGCAATATTCTCCCCTGCGGCATAATAGTCCACGTGTATGGTATCCAACGCCGTAAAACACTCTGTTCCGTCAGGACGGGTGTGTGAAAAAAGTTCCGCGATTTCTTTTGCGCGCATATCTGCCGCCGGTTGTGCGTCCGTATAATAACTCAGCGGTGCTAACCCTACTTTTCCCCGTTCTTCATTCACCAAACGATGTACTTCCCGTATATACGCAGATACATCCACCGGCGGTGCTTGCGTGGTGGTTTTTGCGGTAGTCGGTGGTTTCGTTATAGGTTTTTTTGTTACAGGTTTTGTTGTCTGTTTGGTGGTCGGTGCGGCTGTTGTCGGTTTTGTTATCGTAGTCACTACAGTTGTCGTGACAGTCGTTGTGGTTGACGGTGTATCCGTAGTGGTAGCCGCTGTGGTTACAGACG
>JAZOCQ010000102.1:0-1952 GCA_045596565.1 Acutalibacteraceae bacterium | reverse complement strand
GTTACTTTTGATGATGTATTACGGGATATGAAGCAACGCGATTATAACGATTCTCATCGTGCAGTTGCCCCGTTGAAACCTGCCCAAGATGCGATTTTGGTAGATACCAGTGATATTAATTTAGAACAATCGGTAGAATTGCTTAAATCTATTGTGAAGGAAAAACTGACATGTCTGTAAATCCTTTGAGCCGTGTGTTGATTGCGGTGTTACGCCCGCTGGTGAAAATATTTTTCCCGTACCGTGTTATCGGAGCTGAAAATATACCCACTCCGCAAGCAGGGGAGCGGTATATCGTGTGCTGTAATCATATTTCGGTAGTGGACCCTGTCTTTTTGTTGATGGGGCAAAAGCAACCGATTTACTTTATGGCAAAGGCAGAATTATTTAAAAATTTCTTTACGCGCTGGTTGCTTGGTTCTGTAATGGGTGCTTTTCCGGTAGACCGTGGAAAAGGGGATATGACCGCTGTGAATCATGCATTCGAATTGGTTAATGACGGAAAATTTTTAGGTATTTTTCCGCAGGGCACTTGCCGTCGCACACGGGAACTGGGATTGCCCAAATCGGGTGCGGCACTGATTGCTGCAAAAACACAAGCATCGGTGATTCCCGCTTGCTTGATTACCAAAGATTTTCACGTGCGTTTATTTCGCAGGGTGACGTTGGTGTTCGGTGCACCTCTGACACCTGAGGAATTGCAATTAAAAGCGGAAGAGCACCCTAAATTGCGTCATGCGTCCCGTATGATTATGGAGCGCATTGATGCATTGATAGAGGAAAACATTTGATTTTTTTAGAAAGGACGAATGCAATGCAGGTAAATCTGGCAAAATCCGCCGGCTTTTGTTTCGGTGTAAATAAAGCAGTCAGTGCGGTATATGATTTGCTGGATAAAGGGGAAACGGTAGCGACATTAGGTCCGATTATCCACAACCCGCAGCTGGTGGAGAAACTTAAAAAGCGCGGTGTGAAAATTGTGGAGTCCCCCCGCGAGGTGAAAGACGGTACGGTATTGGTTATCCGTTCACACGGTGTGTCCAAAAGTGTGTATGATGAAATCGCGGCTTGCGGTGTGCGGATGTATGATGCCACTTGTCCTTTCGTAAGTAAAATCCATCGCATCGTGGCGGAGAAATCTGCGGCGGGTTATCACGTGTTTATTGCCGGCAATGCGGGACATCCTGAGGTCATGGGCATTTGTGGACATTGCGTGAACGGCGCATATACGGTTTTCTCCTCACCCGAGCAATTGGTAAATATCCTCAAAAATCGTGAAATTTTGCAAAAAGAAATGGTTATAATGGTCGCACAAACCACTTACAACACAATAAGTTGGAAAAAGTGTGCAAAAATATTAAAAAAATACTATACAAACCCATTAATTTTTGATACAATATGCAATGCGACTGCCGAAAGGCAGAACGAAGCCATTGCATTAGCGCAGCAATGCGATAAAATGGTGATAGTCGGTGGAAGACAAAGTTCCAACACTGCCAAACTGCACGACGTCTGTGCGGTATACTGTCCCACTGTATTGGTGGAGACGGCTGCCGAACTGGATAAAGAGCAGTTTGAAGGTGTGCGGTGTGTAGGACTGACCGCAGGAGCTTCGACGCCTGCCGATATTATAAAGGAGGTACAAACCATCATGTCCGAAATGAAAAACCTGGAGAACAAAGACCTGGCAGCGGAGGCTGTCGAAACCGTCAACGAGAGTGCATTTGAGGAAATGACTTCTGAAGAGTACGAGAAAGCTATCGACGCTACTATCCAGAATCCTACTGATGATAAAGTGCGCGGCCTGGTTGTCAGCATCGCTCCCAATGAGGTGCAGGTTGAGGTCATTGGCCGTAAGCAGACCGGTTACATCCCGGCGGAAGAGCTTTCCGCTGACCCCAATGCAAACCCTGCCGATGTAGTAAAAGTCGGCGACGAGTTGGAACTGCTCA
>JAZOCQ010000101.1:0-3324 GCA_045596565.1 Acutalibacteraceae bacterium | reverse complement strand
CGGCATCGATATTCTGTCGGCTGTAACTGCGCACACCCGACAACAAATACCAAGGCGCCAGTGAAGAATGAATATATTGGGAATTAATGGCGGCAATCACAGTTTTCAAGAGTTTTTTTCGTCTCCTTTTTTGACAGACTCCCAGTAAGCCGCGAATGCCTGCTCATTTTTATTATCGGCGGGTACATAATACACGGTATCCTTCAAAGCATCCGGTAAATATTGTTGCTTAACCCAATGGTTGGGATATGTGTGCGGATACAGATAAAACTGTCCTTTGTTTTCTACTTCAGCACCGTCATAATGTTTATTTTGTAACCGTCTGGGAACAGCGCCGGTATAACCCTTAGAAACGTCATCCATAGCAGCTTTGATGGCATCGTGCGCAGAATTGGATTTAGGTGCTTGACACACCATAATCACGGCATCCGCCAATGGCAACATGGCCTCGGGTAATCCCACTTGCAATGCAATATCCACAGCAGATTTGACAATCGGTATGATTTGTGGGTATGCTAAGCCAACATCCTCACACGCACACACCATCAACCGACGGCACGCAGAGGGCAAGTCCCCCGCTTCCAAAAGCCGCGCTAAATAATGTATGGCGGCGTCGGGGTCGGAACCGCGCATCGATTTCTGGTAAGCGGAGATGATATCATAGTGTTCTTCCCCATTTTTATCATACCGCACCGCGCTGCGACCGGTCATTTGCACGGCAGTATCCATCGTTACCCGCAAAACACCGTTCTCGTCGGGTATGGTTGCATTAACACAGTTTTCGGTGGTATTTAAAGCATTGCGCACGTCGCCGTTACAAGTGAACGCAATATGGCGCACCACCGTGTCCTCTACCTCGATTTCGGTATCCGTTTCCTCTTGCAGGAATGCAATTCCACGGCGTACCGCCACTTCCACATCCTGCGGTTCAACCGATTTAAATTCAAACACGGCACTACGGCTGAGTACCGCGCTGTATACATAAAATGCCGGATTTTCAGTGGTGGATGCTATCAACGTAATACGACCGTTTTCCAGATATTCCAGCAAAATCTGTTGTTGCTTTTTATTAAGATACTGTATTTCATCCAGATACAACAAAATACCGTTTTGACCGAGCAGGGTTTCCGTTTCCTCCATAATAGCACGAAAATCCGCGGCAGAGGCAGTGGTGCCGTTAAGTTTATGTAACTGCATATCCGAACGCTGCGCAATGATACGCGCAACGGTGGTCTTACCCACACCGGCAGGTCCGTAGAAAATCAAATTGGGAATTTTACCGGACATAATGATATTTTGTAAGGCTTTCCCCTCACCTAAAATATGCCGTTGCCCGATAACATCATTTAATGTCTGCGGACGCATACGGTCTGCAAGTGGTACGCGCATATAAACATCCCCTTTTTTCTGCTGGTTACTTGTTATTTTATCAAAAAAAGACCTCTTGTGCAAGTTAATTTGACAACTTTCTGACCGATGTGTTAAAGTGATGGAAAAGGATGTGAAACCATGACCAAACAACAACGCGCCGTAAAGGCGATTGCACTTTTAAAGCAACAATATCCGCAAGCAGTATGCTCGTTACACTATGAAACCCCCTTTCAATTATTGGTTGCTACTCGCTTATCGGCTCAATGTACCGACGCCCGTGTTAATATAGTAACGCCCGCTTTATTTAAGCGTTTCCCCACCGCCGCCGATATGGCAAGTGCGGCGGTTGAAGAGGTAGAAGACTATATCCGTTCGTGCGGTTTATTCAAAACCAAAGCAAGAGATATTGTCGCCATGAGTAAAATGCTGTGTGAAGAATTTAACGGTGAAGTGCCGGACACAATGGAACAATTATTGCGCTTGCCCGGTATCGGCAGAAAAACCGCCAATCTCATTTGCGGGGATGTCTACGGCAAACCTGCCGTGGTGGCGGATACGCACTGTATCCGTATTACGGGTAAATTAAAACTGGTAAATTCAAAAGACCCGTTGAAAGTGGAGCAACAACTCAAAAAACTGTTACCGCCGGACGAAAGCAACGACTTTTGTCACCGCTTAGTTTTATTTGGCAGAGATTTCTGTATAGCGCGTTCTCCGCAATGTTCCGTTTGTCCGTTGCAAGATATTTGCCCCTCTAAAGTTTAAGATTTTCTCAAAAAAAGTGTGTAAACAGTTGGCGGGTATGCTGAGAATTGCCCAAAATGCTGTGTAAAGTAAACATACTTGCCCCTTGATATTCAACGGTAAATGGCTGTAATCCCACACCCGCATCTTAAAATACAAATTGCAGATACAACCACTGACAAATTCAATGGCTGTTATCGCCACTGCAGAAATCGCACAGCGTGTCAATAACCCAAAACGTGCAAAAAAGCGGTAGATTTTGGCTATCACGCGAAAGCATGCACCACCCACTAAAAACATCGTCCAATGACTGCGGCCTCGCCAAAGCAATTCTATAAGAATGTAAGCAAACCCACCGATACAGAACAAACCCATTTTCGTTAACACTCTATTTTTCCGCATACTGCCCCACCTCACAGTAGCAGTATGTACCGGAACAAACACATATAATCAAAAAACAGCCACCTTACGGAGTGCTCCGTAAGGTGGCTGTTTTCATTTATTCAGTATAATATTCAATGCAATAGACGGCACCGTCTTTTAAACGGAAATTGAGTTTTGCGCCGTTCTGATTTAAAGGATAGGAAATACCATTGGGCAGTTGTTCATATTCTGCACCGTAAATTTCCTCGATTTGCGCCGCCGTCATCCCTACGTTTGCGCCCTCGGGCGTAGACAGCGCAGAATCGGTAATCTCTATGCAATACAAAACCTTTTGTTCTTGCAGTTGATAGGTATACAATTGAAAGCCGTCATACGTATAGATGGTGTCATATCCATCATAATGACAACTGACCGCCTCTTGCGTTTCTGTGGGTATCCCGAGTGTAATAGCAAGCGCATCGTCATACACCCCACCAAGCGTCACTTTTGTGTCTGAAATCATCACATAAGACTGCACGGCATCTTTACTGCCGCAACCTACCAAAACCAACATAAATATACTTACCAATAACAACAAAGCAACTATTTTTTTCATACTCTTTATTCCTCCCCAACGAAAACGGTCACGGTATAGTCTTTAAATTCCGCCGGGATATATGCGGAAAAACCGTTTTCCTGTATATTTTCCAATTGAAGCAAAGCAATTTCAGTAATCGGAAACGCTTCGAAAACGTGTGTGTCCGTACCTTTTGACACTTGCAAATACACCCGTTTTGCAGATTGCGGTAAAGTGCCGTATACATGCACAAGACCATCTTTCTCACG
>JAZOCQ010000100.1:0-1894 GCA_045596565.1 Acutalibacteraceae bacterium | reverse complement strand
AAGGCGATACTGTGCGGCGGGGCAGGATGCAAAAAAGCGTTCCCCCTGTCGGCGCGTGTCGGTGATTTGCAATCCGTTGTCAGCGGCTTCGCTTAAAAACCGTTCAGGAAAACCGCCCTCGGACGTGAACTGCACGTATCCGTAGAAAAAACGCAAAAATCTCAGCCACATACCATATCCTCCTCGAAATGTACGGTGGCAATTTGCCCGCAAATACACGCCGCGCCGCCTGCCATACGGCATATCCGTAAAGTATCTCCCTCAAATCCAAGCGTGCCGGCGGTGGTTTGTAATACGATGCGGTTTTGGTCGTAGCACAGTATCCGCACACACCCTTCCACCACCGCTTGCCGTACGGTGTATTCCACCCGCAACGGCCGTAACACCGTTTCTACCCGTTTGCGTAATGCTGTGTTTCTTTTGCGCATTCTACCACGCCCCTTGGTTATAATTCTCAGTTTTTTGTGATAGATATATAGCGAAATGGGGGATAGAGTATGCAAAAAACGGTAAGAAATATCCTGCTTTGTTGTGCCATCACAGCGGGGGCGGCACTGTTGTTTTGTTTCCCTGCACCCGTATTGACGGGCGCTTCCCGCGGTCTGTCCCTTTGCGGCAACGTATTGATACCGTCTTTATTACCGTTTCTGACGTTGGTGGGGGTGTGTATGCGCGGCGGCTTGGGGGATGCCATCGGGACGGTACTGCGCCGCCCGACAGCGTTTTTGTTTCATCTGCCTGCCGCTGCCGCCGCACCGCTTGTGTTTTCGTTTTTGGGCGGATATCCGGCAGGGGCGGTGGCGGTAAAGCAGTTGTTAGAAGATGAACAGATCACCGAAAAACAAGCGATGCGGATGATGCATTTTTGCGTCGGAGCAGGGCCTGCGTTTGCGGTTGGTGCAGTCGGTGGAGTGATGTTGGGCAGTATACGTGCAGGATGGGTACTGCTGTTGGCACACATTGTGTCCGCGTGGCTTCTGGGTGTTTTTGAGGCGCGCCGCGTGCCACTCGTATGTAAAACCGCTACGCGACCTTTGGCACAACCGCTGTCGGTGGCGTTTACCGCAGCGGTACAAGCCGCAACCGAAACGATGGTGGCAATGAGCGGATTTGTGATATTGTTTTCTATTGCTTTATCTCTTGCAGACGGTGTGGGAATCGCCGCATTTTTGGATAGATATGTTGCAGGCGGTTCGGTGATGCTCGCAGGGGTCTTGGAAGTGACGGCGGGGTGTATGGCGGCGGCGGGTGCCGCGACGCCGCTATTATTTCTGGTTGGCTTTTTTCTGTCGTTCGGCGGTGTGTCGGTGCACTGTCAGGTGCGTACCATTCTGCAAAAATACCCTGCGGCGCTGAAGGATTTTTTCCTTTTTCGGTTATTGCACGGCTTGCTCGGCGGGGGATTGACCGTGTTGCTGTTTGCGCTGTTTCCCGATACGGTGTCGGTGTTGGCGCCCGACAGCGTCGCTGTAAAACCTTTTGTTGTATCGCCTGCCGTTTCACTTGTGTTTCTCTGTATGGGGGTCACTTTGTTAATGAGCGGCAAAAAAAGATTGCCAAACGGCGAATAATGTGGTATGGTGTAAAAAAGGCAAGTGAAGGGGGGATACCGATGAAGCGCAAATTGTACGGCAATAACATTCCGCCGTGTTGTGAATACTGTGCGCGGGCACGGCGCAGTACGGATAACCGTTCGATGTTGTGTCTGAAAAAAGGTATCGTACCGCTGTATCATCATTGTCGCCGTTTTCGGTATGACCCGTTAAAGCGTATTCCTGTTCGTCAGCCGTCTTTGTCGGCATATAGCGAAGAAGATTTTAAACTTTAAAAATTTGGGGTTGACAAGTGGCGTTTGGTATGTTAAAATGCCACTTGCACCGAAAAAGTGAATATG
>JAZOCQ010000099.1:0-3523 GCA_045596565.1 Acutalibacteraceae bacterium | reverse complement strand
TAGTCTTATTAATTATAAGTGTAGTATAACACAGTATATGCAAAAAAGAAACAGTATTTTTTAGTGGGCAAGCCATTCTGATTTGCATACTATGGAACAGCGGTCAGTTGTATAAAGCTGAAAAAAGGCGGCAACACTATCTTTACCAAAAAGCCGCTGGGAGTGAACAATATGAATGTACGCAGAGGAGATATTTATTATGCCGATTTGAGCCCTGTTGTGGGTTCGGAACAGGGTGGTGTGCGGCCGGTGCTGATTGTGCAGAATAACGTCGGGAACCGTTTTAGTCCCACCGTGATTGCCGCCGCTATCACCAGCCAGAAAGACAAGGCGAATTTGCCCACCCATATTCAGGTGCAATCCGCTGCCAGCGGATTGGCGCGGGATTCCATTGTGTTGCTCGAACAAATCCGTACCATCGATAAAATCCGTTTAAAAGAACACATGGGCAGATTGGACGAGCCTGCGATGCAACAGGTGGATGAAGCACTGCAAATCAGTTTCGGTTTGCAAGGGGATATACAAGAAAATCGGGCTACATAACGTACCCCGATTTTCTTATCCATTAGAAATACCGTAAAAGGGACACCACTTTGCCCAACACGACCACTTCTTTGACGATAATCGGCTCAAATTGGTCATTTTCGGGTTGCAGTCGGATGTGGTCTTTTTCCACGTAAATGCGTTTGACGGTCGCCTCATCACCGATGAGTGCTACCACAATATCGCCGTTTTCGGCGACGGGAGTTTTCTTTACAATCACCACGTCTTTGTCAAAAATACCTGCGTTTATCATACTGGTACCCGACACACGCAGGGCAAACAGGTCGCCGGGGTTATACCCGCCGCCGGAGTAGGGGACATATTCCTCCACCTCTTCCACCGCGAGAATGGGCACGCCTGCCGTGACTTTACCCAGCAACGGTACCCTTGCCACGTTTTCGCCGGGCAGACGAATGGCGCGGTTTAAACCGCTCTGACGAGAAATGTATCCTTCGTTTTCCAGTAATTGCAGATAGGCGTGCACGGTAGAGGTGGATTTGATGCCGGTGGCGGTACAAATTTCACGTACAGAGGGTGGTACGCCGTCTTGCGCCCGTTCTTTTAAAAAAGAAAGCACTTTCTGTTGTTTTTCGGTCAAAGGTTTCATAACAGTCATCCTTCCGTTGTTATCTAAAAGTGTTACAAACACCTTGTGCAATAACAGTATAGCACATATGTTCGGAAAATGCAAACATTTGTTTGATTTTTTTAAAATAAATTTCTTACATTCTATTCACAGTTCGTTCACGCATTGTCTGTTTGCGTCGTGTATACTGCAATTGTGCCCGAGAGAAAGCGGTTCCGCAACCGTTTTCTCATTGTATGCGCGTGAGCATATCGGGTATATTTTCCCCTCCTCAACACCCCTTTAACGCAAGCATTACCCCCGTCTTTTAAAAAAAGGCGGGGGTAATCCATTTTATCTGCGAAAAATCTTGATTTTGTAGGCATATATATGGTATTATATAAAATTGACAGCACCCCGAAAGGATTGTGAAAAAATGGCAGAGAGAAAAGAACTCGCAAAGGTGTATGACCCCAAGGAAGTGGAAGGTCGTATCTATGCGTTTTGGATGAACGGCGGTTATTTTCATGCGCAAGCGCACGCAAAGGATGAAAACGGCGTGGAGAAAAAACCGTATACCATTGTGATGCCTCCTCCGAACATTACCGGACAGTTGCATATGGGACACGCACTGGATAATACGTTGCAAGATATTTTGATTCGTTGGCGGCGTATGCAGGGCTATGAAGCACTGTGGATGCCCGGCACCGACCACGCGTCTATCGCTACTGAAGCGAAAGTCGTGGAAGCGATGCGTGAGGAAGGCGTCACCAAAGAAATGCTCGGCAGAGACGGCTTTTTGGAACGCGCTTGGGCGTGGAAAGAAAAATACGGCAACCGTATTGTCAGCCAATTAAAAACTATCGGTTCGTCTTGTGATTGGGAGAGAGAACGGTTTACGATGGATGACGGCTGTTCTGCGGCGGTGAAAGAAGTCTTTATCCGTTTGTATGAACAAGGACTTATCTATCGCGGCAGCCGTATGGTCAACTGGTGCCCCAAATGTAAAACTTCTATCTCGGATGCTGAGGTGGAGTACGAAGAGAAAGACGGCCATTTTTGGCATCTGCTGTATACTGTCAAAGAAACCGGCGAACAGTTGGAACTGGCAACCACTCGTCCCGAAACCATGCTGGGCGATACTGCGGTGGCCATCAACGCGGAAGACGAGCGGTATGCGCATTTGCATGACTGTCACGTTATTTTGCCGTTACTCGACAAAGAAATCCCGATTGTATGCGATGAACACGCCGATATGACCAAAGGTACCGGAGTGGTGAAAATCACCCCCGCTCATGACCCGAATGACTTTGAAGTCGGACAACGCCATAACCTGCCGATGATTCGTGTGTTCACGTATGACGGACACATGACCGGCGCCGCCGACAAAGCCCAGGCGGATGCGTTGTTTGAAAGCGGTATGGCGGCTGCAGATGAGCCGCGCGTGTTGGATTGCGGTAAATATGCGGGTATGACTGAGGTGGAAGCACGCAAAGCCATTCTCGCTGATTTGGAAGCGGGTGGCTATCTGAAAGAAACCGAAGATTTGAAACACGACGTGGGCACATGCTATCGTTGTCATTCCACCATCGAACCGATGGTGTCCAAACAATGGTTTGTGAAAATGGAGCCGCTTGCCAAACCCGCAATTGAAGCGGTGGAAAAAGGGGAAATCACCTTTGTTCCGGAACGTTTTACGAAGAACTACTTAAACTGGATGCGCGGCACACGTGATTGGTGTATTTCCCGTCAGTTGTGGTGGGGTCACCGTATTCCTGCGTGGTATTGTGCCGATTGCGGTGAAACGATTGTCAGCAAGGAAGCGCCCACCGTTTGCCCAAAATGTGGTAAAACGCATTTGGAACAAGACTCTGATACGTTGGATACTTGGTTCTCCTCTGCGTTGTGGCCGTTTTCCACGATGGGGTGGCCGGATAACACGGATGAACTGCAATATTTTTATCCCACCGATACGCTGGTAACCGGTTATGACATTATCGGCTTCTGGGTCAGCCGTATGATCTTCTCCGGTTTGGCATACACCGATAAAGCGCCGTTCCACACCGTGCTCATTCACGGTTTGGTGCGTGACGCACAGGGAAGAAAGATGTCTAAATCTCTGGGCAACGGCGTTGACCCGTTGGAAGTGATTGAAGAGTTTGGTGCAGATGCACTGCGCTTTATGCTTGCCACCGGCAACAGTCCCGGAAACGATATGCGGTATATCCGCGAAAAAGTGGAATCCTCCCGCAACTTTGCCAATAAATTGTGGAATGCTTCCCGTTTTATCCTCATGAACATCGGGGATAAAAACGTGGAATTGGGTTTGCCCGCAGAATTGGCGCTGGAAGATAAATGGATTTTGTCCAAACTCAACACGTTGATTGCCGCCGTTACCGAAAACTTGGAAAAATT
>JAZOCQ010000098.1:0-14534 GCA_045596565.1 Acutalibacteraceae bacterium | reverse complement strand
GTATAATATAGGAATTAATTAAAATATATTTCCTTAAATAAAGAAAGGGGCTATTTTCATGACTAAAAAAATTCTGGCTTTCTTGCTCGCGGTAGTGATGACGGTTTGCATAACCGGCTGTACCGGACCGAGAGAGGTATGAGTGAGCGAATCGGTTGTTCAAGAAGTTGGCAGCAACGGGAAAACCACAAGAACCAAGAGAACCACAACGGGTGACGCTAAACAGACCACTGCGCCGCAAGGCGTTATAACTCGTCCGCCCGTCAAGGATGAAGATTTGCTGAAATTCGACGCTTTGGATGATGCGGGCGCGAATTATGATATCAAAGGCGAAGTTTCCATTGCGGTAGATACTGTACGTCCTACCGACTCTGAAGCGATGTTTGATATTATGCAGAAACTGTATCCCAACATCGAATTTAAGTTCGACTATTGGACCCACCAGACCAATGACGACGGTCGTGAGTATCTCCAAACTCGTATGAATACCGGTACTGCGGCTAACATCATGTGGGACGAAGCGGGCTTGCTTCCCACCTATCTGTCCAACGGATGGATCGAACCTATCACCTCGTTGGTTAATAAAGACCCCGAGGCGAAGAATATTCCGGCAAACCTTAAAAATGACTATACCTTCTTTGGTGAGTTGTATGCGGTGCCGCATCAGGCGACCTTCGAAGTGACGGTTTTCAACACCGACCTTCTCAAGAAGCTGAATCTGGATATGCCGAAACTGGAATGGTCTTATGCGGATTATGAAAAGTATCAGCGTGAGGCAGGCAAAGGCTTCAATAACGGCATCTGTGTTGCTGTAGAAGATCAGACAGCCGGCTCCGGCGCACAGTTGGGTAACCGTGTTGCGATCTATCTTGGCAGTGAGGCAGGCAAAAAATTGGGTGCCAATGCGTTTAACTACAGCACAAAGAAATTTGAAGTGGACTATCTCCGTAAAGGATATCAGCAGGTACGTGCATACCGTTTGCTTCCCGGCGCAGAGGCGTGGGAACTGAACAATCAGCAGCAGCAAACAGGCGGTGAAAACCTGTTACAGCAGAAACTCGGTGTTGCCAATTATTACGATTGCTGGAGAACCGGCAAAGCCCTCATCAAAAACTGCGGTACTTGGATTGTGGAAACCACTATGAAAAACCAGAAAAACTTTAACTGGAAAATGTGGACCACTCCCAACAAAGGCGGACAGATGATGATGCACGTTGACCATTGCTTTATGGTAAGAGGTAGTAAGGGTCTTGCCGAAAACAAGGAAGCTTGCTATCAGGCGCTTCGCTTTATGACCTTTACCACCAACGGCAACTTGGCGCGCTTGACTATGTATGAGGAGTCCGAACAAGGTAAATACAACCTCAATTCCCACGTATACTATCCCACTACCACCAGTGCGGTCGTTACCAAGAAATTCAATGGTTTGAAACGTACCAATGAGGTAGACGAATATCTCGTAAAGAATATTCCCAACAGCAGCCGTAATGACACCTTCAAGCTTGTGTATGCGATTCAGGATGTCTATAGCGCTGAAAGTGATTGGACCCAGAAGATGAACGATATCACCGACGGCCTTGATCCCTCCGGTAGCGGCTTGAATGAACCGATTGACAAAGCAAATAAACAGGTAGCAGATAACTTGGCTCAGTTTGAAAAAGAATATAAAAAAGCGTACAAAAAATAAAGCAGTTTAACCGTTATTCCCGTCAACACATATACGCATTATGCGTATATGTGTTGGCCAAAGAGAAAGGAACGTGAAGTGTGTTGAAAACAAAGTTCATAAGAACACTAGCCCTCGTTTTCTGTGCGGTTTTACTGATGTCATCCTTTACGGCCACGGTTTCGGCGCATAAGATGGACTCCAACTTACTCCATGAGGAATCTACGGAACCGGTACCCAAGAACTACGAGTGGGAAAATCTGGGTGCAGCGACAGCTACACACCAGACCGATAAGTATTTTATTATAGATACCACTGCAGGCGGGAGAGAGGAATCGTTATACATTTCTTTACCTGCAGAGGGCGGTTTTCGTCTGCAATCCAAGCATGAGTATCAGGACGATGTAGAGGTTAGTAACGTAGGCTTATTTGAACCGTCTTCGATAGGTACTATTAACTATAAGACAGACAGCAACGGTGCTGTTTTGATGACCGGTACCGACGGCACAACGGTGCGGTATTCGGTGATACAAGATGGGTTTGCTCTTGAGGTGCTCAATAGCGAACAGACCCGTATCATCTATATTACTAACTGGCAGATATCCTTTGGTTATCAGAAAAACGGTAATATTGTACGTACCGTCGTCGAGATGCCGATGGATATAACAAAAGAGGTTATTTATAACGGTTGTACCCGTTATACTACCCCGAACGTGATAGGCTCGCACTTTTCTTTGACCAATAAAGACTGTTACTCGGATGAGGACTATTCCTACGGTAACATTCCGTTTTTTCATTCTAACCGCGGATATTCTATTTGGTTTAATATGACCTATCCCGGCGAAGCAAACTTCGGTTGTGAAACGGGAAGTGAAGAGAAATACTCCATCTTCTTTAACGGCGATAAATTGGATTTTTATCTGTGGACCGGCACGCCGCTTGAAAACATCGAAAAATATACCGATATCACCGGCACCAGCGGTGTGCCCGAAGAATGGGTATTCGGTTTTTGGACGGGTGGCGCGACTGCAGCGTATAACGATGAGTATAAGTCGGAAGCTGAGCGTCAAAATGCGTATCAAAATCTTATGGATTTGCTTGAAGGATTTAAGGAGAATTACAACTTCTATCCTGAAGCGTGCTATGTGGAAAGTGTTCTCGATTCTAAAACATTGCAGTACGGTAAAGACCGCGGTATTAAAATGCTTGGCTGGATGCGTCCGTATTACTCTACTGATGAAATGACTACTTTGTTCCCTGAATTGGCTAATAATCCTATGCCAAAAAAGAATGCGGACGGCACCTTTACGACTACCGGCTGGCCGTATCTGTACAACCAGTTCATTTTAGAGAAAACAGGGGAGTACGTGTTCACCCAACCCGGTTGGATGGATACTTCTAACCCGACTTTCCAGACGTTGTTGACCCGCCGTTTCTCGGACGCTTGGGATTGGGGTATGCACGGTATGATGCTGGACTTCGGTGACCAGTTGTCCTACTACGGCACCGCGTTCAACGGTATGCCGGCGAATGAAATGCACAATTTCCATAACTACTATTACGCCAAACACGCTAACGCGGCGTGGACCGCGCGTTTTGGTAATGACTATGTGTTATTCCAGCGTACCACAGCCCCCGGCACCCAGTATTATGTGTCTCATTTTCAGGGTGACCAGTTTCAGGATTGGGATGGGTATACCAAAGCTTTGTATGATATGATTTCCCGCGGCGCAGGCGGCTTTAACTTGTACGGTGCCGACCTTGGCGGCTTGCGTATGAATGACGCACAAGGCAAAATAACCCAAATGGCCAATAAGGATTTGTGGAACCGTTGGATTGTGTTGTCCACCTTCTCACCGTATATGCGCCAACACGGGATTATCTTGCACGAGCCGTGGAACGAAGAATTGTACGGCTATGCTTCTAAACTGAATTTCGGCGATTATTATTATCTTCGCAAAAATTTGGTGCCAACCTTGATGGATGCGGCAATTGATGCCAACAAAACCTCTAATCCTATTATTAAAGGTATGATGGTGGCGTATCCGTATTACCTGTCCTTAAGCCACGTGAACAATCAGTATTTGTTCTGTGATGATTTCTTGGTATGTGCAATAGATCAGGCTTTACAGCACTCCTTGAACGTCAGTTTCCCCTCGGGCAATTCTTGGTATAACATCTTCACCAACGAAATGCAAAAGGGCGGTCAGTCCACTTTTGTAGAGGCACCGAGTAACTTTATGCCCATCTACTTGAAGGATGGTTCGGTGAAACCTATCAACCTGCCCGATAGTATGCAACTGATGGATGAGATGCACGATGAAGAGGACACTGAGTTCTCCGAACACGAATCCTTGCTCGTTACCCCGCCGAACGAAAAACGCGAAACCGTGGTTTATACGAAGGTAGGGGAGTCGGAAGATTTCAGAACGTATGAGTCTACGACCGAGACCTATGTTAACGCACCGAAAAACGACACCACCTTTACTGTTTCCAACAAAGAAGGTTCCCGTCGTGAAATCGTTGTGGCTGTCGGTGTTGCGGCAGCAGAAGTGTCGTATGACGGCAATCAGCTTACCCGTCTTGACCATATGCCTAATTACTACGGTCAGGAATACGGCTATTATGTAGACCTTTCCGGCCGTACCACCGTATACCTGCCTGCCGGTTGGAAGGAATTGACCTTCGTTAAGGGTACGGTTGGATATACGAAACACGATATTTCGGATAATAACGAATCTAGAATTGACCGTATGTTTGATAATGACCCCGTGAGCGCGTTCGTTTTACCGAATGCATACACGGCAACGACGGTCTATCTGAAAGATGATGCCGTACAAACCATTGGTCGCATTGAAGTGAAATGGACCGCGGGCTTCTTGCAGGGTTATGATATCGAATACACTGCTGACGGTGCTAACTGGAATTTGTTGTTGCCCGAAGGCGAAACCGAACACACCGTATCCGCGGGCGGCGGCGGTATTGATATTATTGAGTTTAGTCCTGTTGAAGCGTGCGCCATCCGCTTGACCAAAGTAACGGCGGGCGACGTGCAGCAACAGCAAGCGGGCATTTATGAACTCAATATCATGGGTCCCGATACCTTTACGGCTATCGCACCCGATGCAGGCGATACCGATTTTGACGAATTCTACGAGGAAGAAGACGAGTGGGAAGAGGAAGAAATCAAGGTTATCAAACGCAAAAAACTCATTTATCCCGGCTTCCCTGTATGGGGGATTATCCTCATCATCGGTGGCGGTGTACTGGTAGCAACCGGTATTGTTCTTTTAATTATCTTACTTCTCCGTAAGAAGAAAAAGGAAGCAGAAGAAGCATTAAACACGGAAGAAGCGGAAATTCCCGACCTTCCCTTACAAGAGTAATCCCTAAAGAAAGGCGATAATATCATGAAAATCGGTGTATGTATGAATTTGTACAGTGTGGAGCAGCTGGAGGACCAATTGAAAACACTGTGTAGCCACGGCTTTGATACCTGCCAGCTGATTTGCTGGAGTACGGCGTATTTGAACGAAGAAACTGCCGTACAGGTAAAAGCATTGTTTGATCAGTATGAGGTTACTCCGTCCGCATTTTGGTGCGGATGGAGCGGCCCTTGCGAATGGAACTTCTATGAGGGGCAACAGACCATCGGTCTGGTGCCCCCCGAGTACCGCGAGATGCGTGTAAAAGAACTGTGTAACGGTTCTGATTTTGCGAAGGTTCTCGGTGTGGAAAACGTTGTTACCCACATGGGCTTTATCCCTGAAGACCCCGCCGATGCGCGTTTTGAGGGCTTCTGTGATGCGGTCAGAGAGGTCGCAGCGTACTGCAAGAAAAATAATCAGTATCTGTTGTTTGAAACGGGTCAGGAAACGCCTGTTACTATGATGCGTGCCTTTGAAACGGTTGGCGCTGACAACCTCGGCGTTAACTTGGATACCGCAAACCTTATTTTGTACGGCAGAGCCAATCCGGTGGATGCTTTGGACGTGTTCGGTAAATACGTTCGCAACCTCCATGCGAAAGACGGCAGATATCCTGTAAATGGTCACGACCTTGGTGAAGAAACCCGCCTTGGCGACGGTAAAGTAGACTTTATGGGCGTATTTAAGGGCTTGCACGCATTAGGTTATGACGGTCCTGTCACTATCGAACGTGAAATTACCGGCGATCAGCAGATTGAAGATATCAACCACGCACGTAAACTGCTCACTAAGGTGATTAAAGAGGTTTATGGACCTGAAACCGACTGCTAAGGGGCAAAGGTATGTACACTGTATTGGTAGTATCCGCACACCCCGATGATATGGAAATTGCGTGCGCAGGAACCTTACTTAAATGTAAAGAACGCGGTGACCGCGTGGTTGTTTGTCATCTGTCCGACGGCAATATGGGCCACGAAATCATTATGCCCGATGAACTCGGCGCGATGCGTTGTCAAGAGGCAAAAAACAGTGGTGACCTCGGCGGTTTTGAAACCATTTGGGGCGGTTTTCACGACCTGGATATCTATGATAATAACAAAGAGGCGCGTGATAAAGTGGTGGACGTTATCCGCAAGGTAAATCCCGATTTTATCATTACTCACAACCCCGACGACTATATGCCTGACCATACGGCAACATCCCGCTTAGTGTTTGATGCGTGCTTTGCCGCAACGGTGCCGCATTATGAAACAGGGGAGAAGAAGGTTTCCCGTTTGACGCCTATTTATTATATGGATACATTAGCGGGTGTGGAATTCAATCCCACCGAATACGTAGATGTTACGCCGTATATTGATAAGAAACTGGAAATGCTTAACTGCCACGAATCGCAGATTATATGGATGCGTGACCACGACAACATTGATTTCCCCGATATGGTGAAAACCTGTTGCCGTTACCGCGGTTATCAGTGCGGTGCAGATTACGCAGAAGGCTTCCGTCAGTGCCATGTATACTTAAAAGGTACAACCAAGAGACTGCTTCCTTAAGGAGAGATAAAAATGGACTTTAATTCAACTGTAAAAGGCTCTGCGTTAGAGGGCTTTTATCCCGCAGGTTGGGATTTTAAAAAAATCGATGCTTGTATCGGTGCGCCCGAAACGGTGTGTGACCGTCAGGCTTTTTGGAACGAGGGCTTTAACCCCGTAAAATGTGATTCCTTGGGTGAATTTGAAACCTATATGGGTCACGAAATTGCGATGCAGATTAAGCTTGCAAAAGATCGCAACGAAAAGATCGCTTTTATTCTGCCTGTAGGTCCTATGGGTATGTATAAATGGGTAGTGTATTTCCTGAACGAATGGAAGGTTGCGTGTGATCACGTATATACCTTCAATATGGACGAGTGGGCAGATGCCGAAGGTAACACCCTGCCGTCCGACAACAGCGGTGCGTTCCAGTACGCCATGGAACAGGCGCTCTTTAATCCGCTTGGCGAACTGACTGTGCCTGTCAACCAGCGCAACTTTGCTACCAAAGACAATCTGCCCACCTATCCCGAAAAGATTGCAGCGCTGAAAGCAGAAGGCGCGAAACTGGTATTGGTATACGGTATCGGCCGTATGTGTCATATCGCTTTCTGGGAGCCCACCTTTGCAGAAGATTACGCTACGGAAGCAGAATGGAAAGCGGCACCCTATCGCATTGCAGCGAAGATTCACCCCTTGACTGTTGAGCAGAACGCGCTCACCAGCTTCAAGTCCCGCACCACCTTGGTGCCTTGCCGTGCAAACACTATCGGTCCTGCGCTGTTCTTGCAGGCGGATTATGCTATCGGCGGCGCAGACGGTACTTTGGGCCGCGGTATGCAGTGGCAGGGCATGTCTCTGTGGATGACCTTGCGCCACGGTCCCACTCCGTGGATTACCTCTTCGTACATTCCTACTCTTAAAGGTCGCTTGTTCTTCCTTGGCGAATTGGCAGGCCCCCTGACTGCGGAGTGTAACTGAGATAGGGGTTGATAGTATGTCTAAACTGAGAATTTGTGTCATCGGTTGCGGTACGATTTCTCCGATGCACGTATGCTCTGTAAAAGCTTTCGATGACGTAGAATTGGTCGGTGTTTGCGATATCAAACCCGACCGCGCACAGGGCACGGCGTTGGCATATAACACTAAAGCGTATACCGACTATAAGGTAATGCTGGAAGAGCAAAAACCCGATGTAGTACACGTATGTGTGCCTCACTATCTACACCCGGTTATTTCCAAATATGCTATTGAGAAGGGGATAAACACCCTTTGCGAAAAACCTATCAGCATCGAAATGCAGGATGCTGTAGAAAACGTAGCATTGGCAGAAAAATTGGGCGTACATTACGGTATTATTTTCCAGTGCCGATATAACTCTCCGTCACAACTTGTGAAAAAGCACATCGAAAATGGTGTTCTCGGTAAAGTTATCAGTGCTCGCTCTGTATTAACCTGGAGCAAACCTGACAGCTATTATTCGTTGTCCGATTGGAAAGGTACATGGGACAAAGAGGGCGGCGGCGTTATTATCGACCAAGCGATTCATTCGATGGATCTGGTTAACTGGTTTATCGATTCTGAACCTGCTTCCGTTTACGCACACTACGACAACCGTGGCCATGATATTATGGAAGTGGATGACAGCGCAGAAGGGTTTATTAAGTATAAAAACGGCGCTACGTACGGATTTTGGGCGATGAACAACTACGGTTGTGACGAACCGATTGAAATTCGTGTTCTCTGTGAAAACGGTAAAGCGGTATTGTCTTATGAAGAAGCCACTATTACCTTAAATGACGGCACGGTGATTACGGACCGTCAAAGCGAAGAGGATGCGGTTTTGGAAGGTGTTGGCAAAGAGTATTGGGGTCTGCAACACGTAAGACAAATTCGTCAGTTCTATAATGCCGTACAGGGCAAAGAAGAACTGGAGATCAGTGCAAGAGAAGCGCTGAAGATTCAGAAAATTGTTTGTGCTGTTTATGAAAGTTCCCGTAAAGGTGAGCCGATTGTATTCGACTGAGGTGGTATTTGATGAAAAAGGGTATTAGTGCATGGGCTTTTGTGGATAAAGACTTAAAGGTTGTATTCCCGAAAGCTAAACAGTATGGCTTTGAAGGCGTAGAACTGGCATTGGACTTTTCAGGACCTGTACGTCCCGATTCTACCAAAGAAGAATTGGATGAAATCAAAGCGCTTGCTAAAGAATACGGCGTAGAACTGTATAGCGTGGCAAGCGGTTGCTATTGGGGTATGTCTATGACGGCTGACGACCCTGAACAACGTGCACAGACCGAAGAACTGGTAAAAAAACAGATTGATGTTGCGGCATATCTCGGTTGCGATTCCATTCTGATTTTACCCGGCCTGGTAGCGGGTTTTGACAAAAACGGTCCTAAAGTTCCGTATGACGTGGCGTACAGTCGTGCTTTGGAAGCTGTAAAACGCTTAGCTCCGTACGCGGAAGAAAAAAAGGTAAAAATCGGTCTTGAAAACGTATGGAATAAGTTTTTACTGTCTCCTTTGGAGATGCGTGACTTTATTGACGCAGTGGGTAGTGACTATGTCGGTTGCTACTTTGACGTTGGTAACGTGATGCAGACAGGTTACCCGGAGCATTGGATTCGTATTCTGGGCAACCGTATCGTAAAGGTACATTATAAAGATTTTAAAGTGGATATCGGCAATATTAACGGCTTTTGCGATTTGCTGGAAGGGGACGTAGACTATCCCGAAGTGCAAAAAGCGTTCAAAGAAGTCGGCTATGACAATTGGGTGACTGCGGAAGTGTTCCCCGATCCTGCCGATCCCGAAAAGATTTTACGTGTAAACTCCGCGGCTATGGACCGCATTCTCTCTTACTAAGGAGGAAAAGAAAATGACAAAAGTGGCAATTATTGGCTTTGGCGGTATCGCCAACGGTGCACACTTCCCGCCTTACAAAAAGCTGGAAGAAGAGGGTGTTGCAAAAGTCGTCGCCGTATGTGACGTAGACGAAAACCGCTTTGGTGCTTCCGTCTCTATCAACATCGGTAGCTCTGACGACAAATTGGAACGTAATTTTAATTGTTACACCGATTGGCGCGAAATGCTCCAAAATGAAGATATTGATATGGTAGACATCTGTGTGCCTACCTTTTTGCACGATGAAATCGCCAACGGCGTACTCGAAATGGGTTATGACGTTTTGAGTGAAAAACCGATGGCTCTTAGCTATGATCGTTGTGTGGCAATGATCGAAGCTGCTAAAAAAGCAGATAAGAAATTGATGATCGGTCAGTGCTTGCGTTTTGGCGCACACTATCGTTTCCTTAAAAAAGCAATCGACGAAAATCTCTTTGGTGCTGTAAAGGGCGGTATTTTCCGTCGTTTCAGCGGCCTTCCGCTGTGGGGTTGGGAAAACTGGTTTACCGACATTGAAAAATCCGGCGGTTGCTTGCTCGATATGCATATCCATGATATCGACATTATCCGCTACTTGCTCGGTGAACCCGAAGAAGTTTCTTGTAATACTGTAGATTTGTATTCGGGCGACGATATCGTGTATTCTCGCTTACACTATAAAGATGCTACCATCTTGGCACTTGGTGACTGGTCCAGAGAAGGCTGTGACTTCCAGGCGGACTACACCGTTGCATTTGAAAACGCAACTGTTACCTTGAAAGGTGACGAAATCACCGTTTGCCCCCGTAATGGTGGCGAAAAATACGTTGCAGACGTCACTCCTAATAACTTCTACGAAGAAGAAATTCGTTTCTTTATCGATATGATTGTCAACGGCGTTGAAAATACCGAAAATCCGCCCGAGAGTGCAGCAACCACCATTAAGTTAATTGAAACCTTGCGTGAAAGTGCGCGTAAAGGCGGCGAAAAAGTACCGTTTAACGTTTGAGGAGAAGTCGTATGAATTGGACTGGCCAATCAAAATGGATATGGGTGAATGACCATCCCGCCGCAGATACATATGGTGAGTTTTTTGACACCTTTGTCTATAATGGCGGCAAAATGACAATGCAGATTTCTGCGGATGCCAACTATACCTTATATATAAACGGTATCTTTGTGGATTCGGGTCAGTATCCCGATTTCCCATATTATAAAGTGTTTGACAAACTGGATGTCACTAAATATTGCCGTGAAGGTGAAAACACGCTTGCACTTATCGTATGGTATTACGGCGATTACGGTGCACAGAGTCTTACGCACTATCCCGGTGTGGCAGGTGTTCGTTATGAACTGTATGCGGACGAGACATTGCTTGCTTTCTCAAATGAAAAAGTGATGTCCCGCCTGAGTACTACCTATGTAAACGGTCGTAACAAGCGTATTACCGAACAACTGGGCTTAGGATTTGCTTACGATGCAACGCGGGAGGACAACTGGAAAAACGGTGTCCTTGACGGTTTCGTCAACAGCACGGTGGTGTCGCTAGATGTTCCTTTATACGAACGCCCCGTGAAAAAACTTAACGTTTTGGAACGGGCACCTTCCTCCTTGATTAAAGCGACCGAAAAGTACGCTTTGTATGATTTGGGACGTGAAGAGGTTGGTTATCTCACTTTCAAGGTGAAAAGTGATATACCGCAGACCATAAAAGTTTGTTACGGTGAACACATTGCTGACGGCTGTGTGCGCTGGTCCATTGACGGTCGTGACTTCAGTTTTGATATTACGATACCGGCAGGGGAAACCGCGTATACCAACTATTTCAGACGACTGGGTTTACGGTATTTAGAGGTACATTCAGAAGCCCCGCTTGACATTACGTATATGTCGGTGCTTCCGTGTGTATATCCTCTTCAAAAGGTTGAAAAACATTTTGACGACCCCTTGAAGCAGAAAATCTATGATGTGAGTGTACGCACAATGGAACTGTGTATGCACGACCATTATGAAGACTGTCCGTGGCGTGAACAAGGTTTGTACACGATGGACAGCCGTAATCAGATGTTATGTGGCTACTATGCCTTCAAAGAATATGCGTTTCCTCGCGCTTCTTTGAAATTGATTAGTTTAGACAAGAGAGAAGACGGATTGTTGTCCATTTGCTCGCCGAGTAATATGAATCTTACTATCCCGTCCTTCTCGTTGCACTACTTTACACAGGTATATGAATATCTGCAGTATAGTGGTGATGTAGCATTTGCGAAAGAAATTTTCCCGAAATTGCAATCGGTGATGGATGCGTTCCTTGACAAAATGCAGCACAGTCTTGTTCCGGAATTTGTAGAATGGTATCATTGGAATTTCTACGAATGGACCGAAGGTATGTCGGGTGACCGTGGCACAGGCGGTCAAGTGCTGTGGAATGCAGCCCTCAATATGCTGTTGTCCTTGGCGTTACAGAATTTCCAGAAAATTTGCGATATGTTGGATGTGCCTGCCAACTATGCGAAGTTGGCGGAAACGCTCAACAGCAAAATTAACGAACGGTTCTTTGATGTGAACGACGGGTTGTATATCAACGCTGTCGGTAGTACTGCCAAAAGCGAACTTGTTAACGCACTTGCCGTTTTGTGCGGTGCGGCGACAGGGGAGAAGGCAAAACATATTTGTGCAACTCTTGCGGGTGAGCACAATTTAACGCCTACTTCGCTCAGTATGATTTGCTTTAAGTATGATGCACTTTTGAGGGCCGATAAAGAGCAGTATACGCCGTATATTTTGGCTAACATCGAAGAGAAGTACAAAAAGATGTTAGATGCGGGAGCAACGAGCTTTTGGGAAACCGAAGCGGGTGAATCAGATTTCTCCAACGCAGGCAGTCTTTGCCACGGTTGGAGCGGCCTTCCCGTTTACTACTATCACACGTTGCTGTAATACGGTACGACGGCAAACACCCCCCGGATATAAGCATTATAACGAGGAAAAATAACTCTTCGTGTTTGATATAGATTTTTCCACATAGCACACGGATGCTGAATATTGTGAAAAGGAGAAAACAATATGAAGAAAGCAAAACCCTTCAAGCGTGTGAGTGCGGTATTGCTCTCTATGGCGATGCTCGTTGGAATGATGTCCGTTTGCGGTACGTTTTCCTTTGCAGCATCCGCCGAGCCGGAAAGCACTGCGCAGAATTTCGTAGCAGACTTTTCGGAACTGGGTCAGCTGTTGGAAGGTGCCGCTATGAAAGACTCGTCGGACAATACGCATTACGAAACTGCGTATACGCCGAACGGTGACACCGAAACGTTGGACGGCAAAATCAATACGTGGATGCGTGAAAGATTTGCGTCTACCACGAACTACAAATACAGCACCACCCGTGCGTGGTTTGCGCAGAAATCTGATGAGATCAGTGACGCAGAAGCGGACGGCTGGGGCAAAAACGGTAAATTGACCGGTTTTGCCTTGACCGAAAACGGCAATCTGCGCTTGCGCGTGGTAAATGCCAGCGGTGCGAATATGATGCGCCGTGTGGACACCATTATTCCGCAGTTTAACGGCGAGAATGTAAAGCTCAAGAACTTCAAAATGACCGTGAAATATCGCACCTATCTGCAGGATAACCGCGGCGCGATCACCGTGGCTTTTGATGAAACGAAAGCAGGCTCCATACCTGCCGAACCTAACGTGTACGGTGAACTTGGCTACCGTCGCAGAGTGACGGGTAGTACGTTGGTGCTCGGTAACGGTACCGGTATGGAACAGGCGGCTGATAAAGACGGTTGGATCTTCTACAACAAGAAGGACCTCATCAGTGCTACCACCGTGGACGAAAAGCATTTTGCAGATCCGTCGATTGCGTGGAGAGAACTGAAACCGGGTCAGGATTATACGGTGGAAAACGGCGATATTGTGTATAAACGCTTTGACACCGAAAGCACCCAACAGTGGTTGACCTTAACGGTGGAAGTGAAAAACGGCAAAGTCACCTTCACCACCACCAGCGAAGACGGCTACCGTAACGAAACAATGGAAATGGACTATACCCCGAACGGCGGTTACGTTTCTATCGGTATGTCCAACCGTGACTATGTCATTTCGTACGTGGATATCGAAGAATATGACGAAAACGGCAACGCGGTGGATTATGGTACCTATCATAACAGCTTAAAAGGTGTTAATGGCGCGGTAGAAGTGTTTGAAGCCGACTTTACCGATCTACCCGATGTCAACTACGTAGACGGACAGTATCTGTATAACGTAAACCACGATACCGCGACGGGTAAAGGCGTTGGCTTGACCGCGATCGATACCACCAATGTGACGGCGGTGGGTGCGTTTACAAGCACCTATACGGTGGACGTCAAAGATAAAGCGCTTGTTGACTATCTGGAAAGCAAATTTGATTTCTATGAATACGGTGCTGGTGCAGGCGGCACTATGGAACGCTGGAATGCCGCGGGTTACTATGTAGACGCTGAAGGCAACCACTTAGGTTCCGGTTATGGCAGTAACGGTTACACCCCCGCAACCGGCGCCGGCCCTGACAACGGTTCCTGGATGCCCGGTAACGGTGTAAACGGCAGCTATCCTTACCAGTATCCTACCATGAAACTCAGCGAAAATAAATGGTTGCAGATTCACGATAACCATAATGACTATTGGGTTGAACCGTTCCAAATCATCAGCTCCTTCAAAGTTAAGAATGCGGATGGCACGGACGCGGTGCTTAAGAACTTCCAGCTCGACTTGGATTTCAAATTAACCACGGCAAGTGCCAGTACTTACCCGCAAAATCAGTCTCCCGTATTCGTGAAATTTGCCGGATACGACAGTGTGGCAAGAGAAGCTACCGACGGTGCGATGTTCGCCATTTCTTGTGGCGGCGGATATTTCCTTGATGATTTAAATACGCCTGTTAATGGTTCTACCTTTATGAATACCCATGCAGGTAATGGCGCACCGTACTATACCGAAAGCATCGGTACTGCGGTTGATGAAGCACACCTGACCTTGACCGTG
>JAZOCQ010000097.1:0-4346 GCA_045596565.1 Acutalibacteraceae bacterium | reverse complement strand
CATAAGAACGCACCTTGCACGGCGCCAAATGCACTGCCCAGACCAATTTCCACCAGTTCACCGGGGACAAGCGCGATAATCACCTGCAACATTTGAATGCCGAGTGCAACCAAAACGCCCGCAAAGCCGAAAGAGTCAATAAAACTTTTGAAATCATCGGGAGTTGAGCCAATGCGTTGCAGTTGACGGTATAAAACCCATGTGAGCGCTAAAACAAGCACCACAATAACGCCCAGCGATACGGCTGTGACAACACGCCGTCGGCGTTGACGCTCTGGAGTATCTCTCATACGGCTCTCCCCCTTTTCCCTTTATTCGACAAAATAGTAACATATTCCCTTTTCTCCGTCAATGTAAACCGCGTAAAGTTTACAGTTTCGAAAAAAGACCGCCCGTAGGCGGTCTTTTATGCATCCCACAACACAATATTGCCGGTTTTTAAAGTGGCAGGGACATCGATTAAACGTTGGTTGGACGAACCGCGAAAACGCAACGAAATATTGCGTTTTGCTTCCACATATCTGCCGTCAACTAACACATCCAACAAGGAAAGCAACGGCTTTGTGGCTTCACAGTTGGGGTGGCTGTCAGGGGTGAGTAATTCCTCCCACGTAAAGCCGGAAAACGCCCAAATAGACTTGTTTGGATACGTCTCACGTACACGCTGTAAAAACGGCAACAAAGCAATCTGATTTTGCGGCTCAAACGGCTCACCGCCCAGCACGGTTAACCCATCAATATAGTCTGGTTTTAACATATCAATAAGTTTTTGCGCGGTTTCCTCGGTGAAAGGTTTGCCGTACAGGAAATCCCACGTCTGCGGTTGGAAGCAATGCTCACAATGGTTGGTACATCCCGATACGAACAAGGATACACGCACACCGACACCGTTAGCGATATCGCAATTCTTAATTTCTCCGTAATGCATAGTATCCCCTCAGATTACAGATGCAACACACGCTCTTTGATTTCCTGCGTGCGGCCTTGGTTCCAGTACTGTGTACCGATATAACCGCAAGTGCGACGCGCAACATTCATCTTATCTTGGTCATCATTGCCGCAGTTGGGACATTTCCACACCAATTTACCGTCTACTTCCACAATCTCAATCTCGCCGTCAAAGCCACATTCCTGGCAGTAGTCGGATTTGGTGTTGAGTTCGGCGTAGATGATATTATCATAAATAAATTTCATCACCTGCAACACGGCGGGAATGTTCTGTTGCATATTAGGTACTTCTACATAACTGATAGCGCCGCCGGGAGACAGATGCTGGAACTGTGCTTCAAAGCGCAGTTTTTCAAACGCATCGATTTCCTCGGTAACATGCACGTGATAGCTGTTGGTGATATACCCCTTATCATTCACGCCCGGCACCACGCCGAAACGTTTTTGCAGGCATTTTGCAAACTTATAGGTGGTGGATTCCAACGGCGTGCCATACAAACTGAAATCAATGTTATGCTCTGCTTTCCATTTGCGGCAAGCGGCATTCATGTATTCCATCACGTCCAACGCAAACGGCGTTGCAGACGGGTCGGTATGGCTCTTACCGGTCATATATTTCACACATTCGTATAAGCCGGCATATCCCAGCGAAATGGTGGAGTAGCCGCCAAACAGCAGTTTATCAATCGGCTCGCCTTTTTCCAGACGCGCGCAAGCACCGTGTTGCCACAAAATCGGCGCAGCATCCGACAGCGTACCTTTCAAGCGTTCATGACGGCACAGCAACGCACGATGGCACAATTCCAAACGCTCATCGAAAATTTTCCAGAATTTCTCCACGTTACCACCGGAGGACAAAGCAATATCCGGCAAGTTGATGGTGACAACGCCTTGGTTGAAACGACCGTAATACTTAGGTTTGCCGTTTTCATCAACATACGGTGTTAAGAAACTGCGGCAACCCATACAGGTGTAGCAATGGCCTTCGCCGTTCTTGTCCACTTTGAGTTCCAACATCTTTTTCTCGCTGATATAGTCCGGCACCATACGTCTGGCGGTACATTTAGCGGCGAGCTCGGTCAAATAATAATACGGTGCGTCCTCGGTGATATTATCTTCTTCCAGCACATAAATCAATTTCGGGAACGCGGGAGTTACCCACACGCCCTTTTCGTTTTTCACGCCGCGATGACGTTGTAACAGCGTTTCCTCAATAATAATCGCAAGGTCACGTTTTTCCTGCTCGTTCTTAGCTTCGTTGAGGTACATAAATACCGTCACAAACGGCGCTTGTCCGTTGGTGGTGAGCAATGTCACAACCTGATATTGAATAGTCTGCACACCGCGACGGATTTCCTCACGTAAACGGCGTTCCACCACTTCCGTGAGTTCTTTCTCGGTCAATGTTCTGCCCAGCATATCATTTTCCGCGACCACATCACGACGGATTTTTTCGCGGCTGACCTGTACGAACGGTGCCAAATGGGTCAACGAAATGGACTGACCACCGTATTGGTTGGAAGCCACCTGCGCAATAATCTGGGTCGCAATATTACAAGCGGTGGAGAAACTATGCGGACGCTCAATCAACGTACCGGTAATAACCGTTCCGTTTTGCAGCATATCCTCCAAATTGACCAAATCACAGTTGTGCATATGCTGTGCGAAATAGTCGCTGTCGTGGAAATGGATAATGCCCTCGTTATGCGCTTCCACAATGTCCTGCGGCAACAAAATACGATTGGTGATGTCACGCGAAACCTCACCCGCCATATAGTCACGCTGGGTAGAGTTCACAACAGGGTTTTTATTAGAATTTTCTTGTTTAGCTTCTTCATTGTTACATTCAATCAAACTCAAAATCTTATCGTCGGTGGTGTTAGATTGACGCACCAACGCACGAGTATAACGATATGTAATATACGATTTTGCAACCTCAAAAGCACCGTGCGCCATAATGTGTCGCTCCACCATATCTTGTACTTCTTCCACAACGGGAGAACGACCAAGTTCCTCGCAAGAAAGCACCACGCTCTCCGCGATACGACGAATTTGTTGCACCGTCATGCGGTCTTTTTCGGAGACCGTATCGTTGGCTTTGGTAATAGCCGCAATGATTTTCGTGATATCAAATACCACTTCCGAGCCGTTTCTCTTAATGATTTTCATAGCCCTCTTACTCCTTTTAACTGCAAGGCATCGTGCCCATATCTTGTATTTCGGCAACACACATATTACCACATATTGTAGTGCGTGTCAATAGCGACATACTATATTTTGTGTGGAAAAATTGCACAAAAAAAGACTGCCCCTCTTGTATAACTCCCCTTTTAAAATAAAAAAGAGAGCATACGCTCTCTTGATTTTATAAAGTTTCCACTTTAATAACGTTTGTATTGCCCGACTTACCGTTTGTGATACCGCCCGTAATCACAATACAATCATTTTTCTCTAAACAGAAAGTCTGTTTTGCCATTTGCAAAGCATGATAGAAAAGAACATCCATAGAAGTATATTCCTCGCACATCGCGGGTGTCACGCCCCAAGACAAAGCCAATTTGTGAAACGTTTTTTCATTGGTGGTCAGTCCTAAAATATCTACTGTAGGACGGAATCGCGAAACCATACGAGCCGTCATACCCGACAACGTGCAAACGGCAATCACTTTCGCATCAATATCAATTGCCATACCGCAAGACGCGTGTGAAATGGCGTCTGCCGTATTTTTGATGCGAAATTCCGTGTTGCGAAAACGTTTATTATAATGAATATTTTTCTCCGTGTTTTCCACGATGGTTGCCATCGTTTGTACCGCCAATACGGGATATTTGCCTGCGGCAGTTTCCCCCGATAACATCACGGCACTGGTACCATCATACACCGCGTTCGCGACATCTGAAATTTCCGCCCTGGTGGGACGCACATTGTATATCATAGATTCGAGCATTTCGGTTGCAGTAATCACGCGTTTCCCTAACAAACGACATTTGGTAATCAGTTTTTTCTGAATAGCCGGTAACTCTGCAAACGGAATTTCCACACCCATATCACCACGGCCTATCATAATACCGGAACAATCTTGACAAATCTCTTCAATTTTATCTACGCCTGATTGATTTTCAATCTTCGCTATTAACTCAATGTCATCAACTCCATTCTCACTGAGAAAAGCCTTGACATCCATCAAATCCTGCTTGGTAGATACAAAAGAGCAAGCGATAAAATCCACATCGTTTTGAATACCAAACAAAATATCCTGCTTATCCTGCTCACTCAAATATACCTGTTTTAACACTTTAGCGGGGAAACTCAAACTCTTGCGGTTGGACAGTTCTCCGCCGATTACCACCCGACAGATAATATCATTACCGCGCACTTCTTTGACGCAAAAATGTAAT
>JAZOCQ010000096.1:0-3476 GCA_045596565.1 Acutalibacteraceae bacterium | reverse complement strand
TGGAAACCCACGAAGCTAGAAGACGTAGCGGTTCTTTTGGATAATTCAATCCCCGAAGATAGCCCCGTGATAATCGATAGTATCGATTTTAGGTTGTACGATTCCGGCGTTAAAGCCACTGCGGTGAAAATAGTCCCGGATAAGATTACATTGACTCCGGGTCAAACCTCTACTTTAACTGCTATTCTCACACCTATGGATGCAAACTCCAACTTTATGACATGGAGTACCAACAATCCGGAAGTTGCGGTTGTTGAAAATGGTGTGGTTACTGCTGTGGGTGGGGGTACTGCTACGATCACTGTTCGTACCATAAACGGTGTTGAAGGCACAGCTACCGTTACCGTAGTCGGACCGGAAGCCTATGTTAAGAATTCCTCATTCGATCTTGTCGGCGACACTACTTCGTGGCAACTCGATGGTGAAGTTGCCATTGTGCCGGACGAAGGATGTGCCGGGTCCAACGCCTTGATGTTTGAAAATAAAAACGCAGAGGCTACACAAATCATCAAAGGTCTCAAACCCGATATGACTTACCAATTAATGATATCTGTCCGAAACACTGGTACTGCGACCGGCAGATTCACTTTAACACCGGAAGGTGCATCGTCTCCTTTGGCATCCTACTCTGTCCCCGCAAAATCCGGATGGAACTCACAGTCTCTCTTGTTCCGCACACCCGAAGATTTTGATAGCCCCGACGTCACGCTTTCGTTGGCTATGGAAGGCACAGGTACACTTTTTGTCGATAATGTTATTGTGGCGGAAGGCTATTCCGATGCCGACCTGATTGTTTCCGATATTATCTGGAACAACAACGAAACTCAAATCAAACCCGGCACACCTGTTGATTTCACCGTGGTTCTTGCCAACGTTGGTACCGAAGATATCAAAGCTACCAAAGATGTTGTGGTGGAAATTCGTGCCAATGCCAAGGTGATCCGCACAATGGTTCTCAAAGGCGGCCTTAAAAAGCAGGAAATTGCTGTATTAAGCAGCGATAAAACCAATCCTTGGCTTGCTACCGAAGGCGAATTGGTCATTTCTGCGCACGTAAACACCACGTTTACTGTGTTGGAAAAGAGCACGAAAAACAATGGTATGCAAGTGAATATTCGTGTGGCCGAAACCTTCTTAGAGCCTCCGGCACAAGCCTTGGCAGGCGGCTTTAACTACTTGGCCTTTAGTGATGATTTTACCACGAACAGCATCGACGAAGGCCTTACCGGTGAATATGGTTACAAATGGTATTTGCATACTCCCTTTGGAGGAAAAGACGTAACTACCGAAGATTATGAGTTTATTGAAGAAGGCATTCGTCTGAAAACCAACATGGAAAATGGCGCTGTTTCCACGCTGAACACGGTGGATGCGAAAACCGGTGCCGGTTGGGAATTCAATTTTGGTTACCTGGAAGCTCGTATTCGCTTGCCTGAACTGCCTCCTGCCGGCACAAAAGCCACTCCTGCTATTTGGTCTCTCCCGCGTGACTCTTATCTGATTGGTCAGACAACTGCTCAACGCTGGGTGGAAATGGACTGGATGGAATATTGGGGTGAGCGGTACGGTGATATGCACTGGACCATTACCATGCACGATAACACACCGGATGGATCTGCCTGGTACAGAAATGCAGATAGCTTTGGCATGAGAGGTGACGAATTAGATTTCGGTGCCGATGGCGATTGGCATATTCTGGGCTGGCGTTGGGATAAAGGATATGTTATCGGATATCTTGATGGCAAACAAATCTTTTCCCAAACATACGATGCGGTGCAAGGTGCCGATCCTCCTCTTACGGCAAATGCCGGTCCGTTTGATATCACGGCAATGACTCTTATGGACAAACAATACTTAAACATTTTCCTCACGGGTTTGACTAACAATCCCATGGATGTTGACTATATCCGTGTGTGGCAATCCGACGGTACTATTGAAGCCGAACCGATTGTAGATACCTCCTTTGCCGAAGAGTATCTAACCGATGAAAACGGCGAATTGTTTACCGAGGTTACAGCCGATAACTACCAAGCCATTATTGATGCGGCTGATGAGTGGATGCAACTCACCGAGGAACAACAAAATATTATCAACCAAATGCTGGTGGATAACGGCGGAAAAGAGTATTGGGATTTGTTGTTCGAGGCACAAACCTTAGAAAGTGTTGTATTAAACTTTGTCGGATACTATGCATGTGAAGAATCCGGCGAACCATATACCGAGGTAAATGCCGACAACTTCGAATGGATCCTTACTGCGCAAGCAGAATGGGATGCCATGACCGATTTAGAGCGTGCGGCAATCAACGCCAAAGTGCTCGAACTGTGCGGTATGACATTTGATGAAATGTTAACAGCAGCTGCAAACTATGGTCAAGGCGGTCCCAGTCCGGATTCGGGCGTGCCGTTCCCGACAGTTGCGTTGGTTGGATTGTTCTTGGGCGGTGCGGCTGTGTTTGGCAGCAAAAAACGCCGCAATAAATAAACACCCACATTCGCATACTAAAAACGAATAAACACCGGCCGGTGCGAAAAATCGCACCGGCCGGTGAATTTTTATACCCAAAGGCCTTATGGTGTTCCTCATTAAACGCCTACACATTTAATCATGGCAAGGCTGTATATACCATTGCTTTCGCAATAAATAAAAAATCGACTTGTTTTGACAAGTCGATTTTTTGGCGGAGAGTTAGGGATTCGAACCCTAGGTACTTTCGTACACAGCATTTCGAGTGCTGCACCTTCGACCACTCGGACAACTCTCCGTGTTTGTTGAAAACAACACAAAGATATTAGCAGAATCCGAGTCAAATGTCAAGATAAAATTTAAAATTGACAATTGCGCATGAATAACAAATTACGGTTTATCGGGCAAAGGCGGTTGATCCACGATCCCCCTCGTCGCCCCTGAAAGGGGAGATGTCTGCCGCAGGCAGACAGAGGGGTTTTGGCGGTAATATCAAACTTTTTTCTTTGAGTTTGTGCAAACTTGGTGAACCCCTCTGTCACTTCGTGACATCTCCCCTTTCAGGGGCGACAAGTGTTTGAGGGGTGCCGTTTGTGAGATAAATCATAATTGATCGCATTTTTCAATCCCCGACGTTCCTTACAGAACCTGAAAACTCAGTTTTCGGAATAGGCGTTGCTGAAATACACGCGAGCAGGGCCCGAACAGCAGTAAACGCCCGAAACACCCGTGGTCTGCACGAGATAGGCACTTTCGGAAAAAACGGGCAGAATACACGCATTTGTCTGCAGATAATCGGCGGCTTCGCGGATGTATTCCCGCTGTATGCTCACGTCGGTTGCCGCTTTGGCTTTATTGAGCAGATCTTCGTAGTTTTCATCAGACAGGAAGATGCAGTTGTTGGGGTTGTTTGCGGAAAACGACTGCAAAAAGCGGAGTGCATCGGGCGAGGAGACCGACAGCGGACAGAATGCAAGTTCGTATTCACCCTTTGCCACACGGGAACGCAG
>JAZOCQ010000095.1:0-11081 GCA_045596565.1 Acutalibacteraceae bacterium | reverse complement strand
CCTTTAACAACCCCAACATTCTCGGCGAATATTTGGCAATGGTTCTGCCGTTAATCGGGTACTATGGTTTTTCGGAATTCCGTACACGCCGTTCTTTGCTTTCACGTGTTTTCCTGTTTGTTGCCATCCTCGGTGCGGCCGTTTCGTTTTCGCGCGGCGCATATATTGCCATGCTTTCCATCCTGCTGATGGTCTTCTTTTCCAACTTGAAACGAATCACGCCGCTTGCGCTGTCTTTAGCCGCCGCCGTGTCCTTAGTTCCCGAGGCAATCATGAGTCGCTTTTTATCCATTGGACAAGGCAACAACGATCACGCCATTTCTGAACGCTTTGAGGCATGGGACGTTGCTATTCGCACCATCATCGACCGTCCCCTCTTTGGTCTCGGTCCCGGCATCAGCAATTTCTGGGAACAACTGAACAACGCCGGTGTCGGCGCCCCTCACTCACACAACCTCGTACTGCAGGTGTTGGTTGAGGGTGGCTTTATCGCTTTATTTATCCTGTGTATGGTCGCCATCCGCATGCTGCAAAACAGCCTGGAACTTGCCAACCGTAACCGTCGAGGCAGTGGGCTCGGCAGTGCCATCGTCATGTTCGTGGTGGCGTTCGTGGTATACGGCATGGTAGACTATCCGTTCCTCTCCCCCAAATTGGTAGGCAACTTTCTGATGATCATCGGTTTTGCAGATGCGATCGCACATATTTATCTGCGTCAGCCCTTCGCACCGCTACTTTCCGTACCCGTCACACTGTGGCAACGCACACGCAAGCGCTTAGCTTTCCTAAACCCTAAAAAAATTTCAAAAAGCCCTTGACTTTTCTTCACAAACACACTATAATCTATTTCGTTGTCCACATCTGCGCTCGTAGCTCAGCTGGATAGAGTGCTTGACTACGAATCAAGAGGTCAGGGGTTCGAGTCCCTTCGGGCGCGCCAAAAAGAGAGTATCACCGTTAGGTGGTGCTCTCTTTTTTCGTTCGGAGGGACTCGAAAGGCCGTTAAGAAAACATGCCGGTGGCATGTTTTTAGGCCGTAGCGTTCCACCGCCCTTGTTCGCTGTACCGAAGCTCAAAGACGAGCACTTAACTACCGCATTGTGCAAAACCCTTCGGGCGCGCCCATTGATTTCTCCTACTTGATATAGTATACTATTCCTTGATTTCAACACCAAGGACTGATACTTTTGACCACGCTACTGCTCATCCGTCACGGAGAAAGCTTGGCAAACGTTGACGGACGTTTTGCCGGACACTTAAACGCCCCTCTATCCGAAACGGGACATGCACAAGCGGCGATCACCGCCGAATATATCCACTCACACTACACGGTAGATGCCGTGTATGCCAGTGATCTTGCACGTGCGTTTGATACCGGAAAAGCGGTTGCCGACCGTTTTTATTTGCCGACACACCCCGATTCGGACCTGCGTGAAATTTTCGCCGGCGACTGGGAGGGTGCCGTCTACGACGATCTTCCGAAACAATTCCCCTTATCGTTTCACACCTGGCTCACCGACATCGGCAACGCCGTCTGCGATGGCGGCGAATCGGTGGCACATCTGCAAGAACGCGTGTTGACCACTTTACGCCGCATCGCCGCTAAGCACGACGGACAAACTGTCGTTGTCGCCACGCACGCCACTCCCATCCGTTCCGTGCAATGTCACTGTGAGGGAAAACCGCTCAGTTGTATGAAAACCGTCCCCTGGGTGAGCAACGCCTCGGTTACCCTTGTCGAATGTGAACAGGGCACGCTTCGGTTGCTTGAGGTCGGTAAAGACGATCATCTCGGCGGGCAACGAACAGCGTTTCCTAAGAAAATATAACAAAAACTCCGGCTCTATCGAGTCGGAGTTTTTTTATACCGTCAGGTATGGACGCCATTTTTCCAAGCGGGTTTTTCCAACACCTTGCACGTCCAGCAAATCCTCTACACTGCGAAAACCGCCGTATGCTTCGCGGTAGGCAATAATACGCCCGGACAGCACCTCGCCAACACCCTCCAGCTGTTGCAATTCTTCAGCCGTTGCGGTGTTCAGATTAATGATAACCGTTTGCGTCGTACCCGTGGTGGTAACGGCTTCGGTGAATAAGGGTGTCAGCGCCAAGCGGTCACTCACCGCCGTGACGGATACCGCCACTAACAGCACCGCCGCCATTGTCCATACCAGTATCACGCCAAACCGTTTCACGTTACCACCCACCTTCTCTCTTATTCTACACAAATCGACACAGTTTTGCAACCGAAACGTTTGCAATTCTCACGTGCAAGGTATATAATAAAGCGCAGGAGGCGATCCCATGGCGTCACAAGCAGATCTCTATTATAAACGCATGACCGAAACGCCGGTATGGCGGCTGATCCTGTCGTTGGGCATCCCCACGACGATCTCCATGCTGATCACCAACATCTACAACATGGCCGACACCTATTTCGTCGGCACGCTGGGTCCCAGCGCGCAAGGCGCAACCGGCGTTCTGTTCACCTTGCAGGCGATCATTCAAGCCGTTTCGTTTATGTTGGGACACGGCTCGGGTATTTTCGTATCCAAAGCCCTTGCGGATAAGAATACCAAGGAAGCGTCGCAGTACGCGTCGTCTGCGTTTTACGTCGGCATCCTTGCGGGAGCCGTGTTATCGGTAGCGGGGCTTATCTTTCTCGATCCGCTGATGCGGTTGCTCGGCAGTACCGACACTATTTTGCCGCACGCAAAGGATTACGGCTTGTGGGTGTTGCTCTCCTGCCCCTTTATGGTCGGCTCGCTGGTCATCAACAACAACCTGCGCTACGAAGGCAAAGCGTTTTACGCCATGTTCGGTCTGACCACGGGCGGTATTCTGAACATTTTCGGCGATTATTATTTCATTGAGCATCTTCGCCTCGGCGTCTTCGGTGCCGGTATGGCAACGGCGATTTCCCAGGTCATCAGCTTCGTCATTCTGTTTATCATGTACGAACGCATGGCGCAAAGCAAGATCCGTCTGCGCTATATCAGCCGTTCGGTGAAAACGTATCTGTCCATCTGCAAGGTGGGCTTCCCCTCTTTGATCCGACAAGGCTTAACCTCGATCTCCACGGGACTTCTCAATAACTTAACGAAACCGTTCGGCGACGCCGCGATCGCCGCCATGAGCGTTGTCAACCGCTATTCCATGTTCGTAATGTGCATCGGACTCGGTATCGGTCAGGGGTTCCAGCCCGTTTCCTCCTTCAACTATCAAGCGGGCGAATATAAGCGGGTCAAAAAAGGTCTGCTGTTCACGACTGCCGTGGGGTTTGTGTTCGTGTTGTGCCTGTCCGCCACGGGCTTTGTATTCGCCAAACAGATCGTGTACGCATTCCAGAAGGACGCGGCGGTGATCGCCGTCGGCATTCCCGCCTTGCGGTATGCATCGGTCGGGTTACTATTCATGCCGTTTTCCATCCCCGTGAATATGTTGTATCAAAGCATTCGCAAAGCGGGGATCTCGTCGTTCCTATCGTTGCTGCGGGCGGGGCTGTATTTTATCCCGCTGTTGTTACTCGGCTCGCATTTCTTGGGGCTTACGGGTATTCAGTTAGCACAGCCCGTCACCGACGTGTTAAACGGATTAACCTGCGTTCCGTTCATGATACATTTTCTTAAAAAGACACCGGACGCACCAATAGAGTAAAAGAAAAAAGACACGCTACTGCGTGTCTTTTTTCTGTCTGCGCCAAACGAATTCATATAATATACTCCAAAGGAATGTGTTTACCGTTAAGAATATCACACCGCAACACAAAAGCAAAATCAGCGTTCCGACAACCAACGGTAAAAACGGTGTTTTCTCCATCACGGCGATGGATACAAAAAATGGCAAGAGGATAGAAAGAAAAGCGAGTAGGTGAACGATGTTATCTCTGGATTTGAGGATGCTGATAAAATTTTTCCAAAAAGAAAACGTGTCTGCCGCAAAAGCTTCCATGTAATTCGTGTGAGATAAATTGTGCGATCGCATTGCACAGACTATTGCAAAATCAGAAACAAGCGCTAAAATGGGGACCGCTATTGTGCGTACGATTTCCAGGGGCTTGTAGGGTAACAACCAATACCAGGTATACATGATGGGAAAACACAACAAAAAGAAACCGAGGAAAAACAAAATTGTAAAAAACAGTTTTTTGAAATATAGTTTCAGCATCCTCTCGCCTCCTTTATGGTGATTATACTATAAACACACAATCAAATCAATATGCCACAGCTTATGCCGGCGGTGGGGTAGAAGATTAAATGAAATATGGCATCGCCATATGAAATAATTCTTACAGATTATGAAATATTTTGCCTTACGACAAAATGTGAAATAAAATTCGCTCCTTAACATTTGCGAAGCAAATATTTCATACGCGTTAGCGTATTTCATAACGAAGTTATTTCACTCGCCGACGGCGAATTTCATTGAAAAAAGACGGTTACTTTCGTAACCGTCTTTTCTCTGGTGGGCGTAAACGGACTCGAACCGCTGACCTCCTGCGTGTGAAGCAGGCCTCTGAACCACTGGCTCTACTTGTTCTGTTGGAGGTGCCTGTTTTCCGCTTGAAATCAAGGTTTCTCAACTTTTCTATTCTTTGCGAGCGGTTATTTAACACCAAATGTGACCGCCTGCGTTTACCAATGTTAGGTGGTGTAAAATAGTATAGATCAGTGTTAATCAAAAGTCAAGAGATGTTATGGAATGTAAAGGAGTATAACATGGCGTCAAATCAACACCCACGTCGAAAAACATAGTTATACTGATTATTTCTACAATGGTGTAGATTTTTCGCAAAAAAGTCGTTGACAGACCGTTTCTTGTGTGCTAAAATACATCCAGAAAGGAGAGAAATTATGGGAAACGCAATCTTGAAAGCCTTATATGCTGAAAATTTTGCTTCGTTTGCGGAACGCGTTGTTTTCACGACCGAGGCCAACCTCAGCAAAAAAGAACATCTTGATGAAAACACGTTTGGGGTGGAGGATGCGCGATATAATAAAGTGTCCTTTCTCTATGGAGCGAATGGTTCAGGAAAGACCTTCTTCTGCAAAATTCTCAGAGAAATACAGCGGTTTATAAATTATTCTCCTTTTGCGTTTGCGGGAAAAGCAGAATTTTTTTCTCACCCACAGTTCAAAGGATTAGATGCTCCTATTTGCCCATTTGCCTTTGGAACGGAGTATCAAGACAAACCCACATACTTAGGTTTAGATATAGTCCTTGATGGCATTACATATCACTATGAATTCGGCATTTTAGGAAAAACCATCGTATCGGAAATTTTGACCAAAAAGCATCGAAGAACTGAAAAACTACTGGAGCGAACATCCCCTTCTTACAAAGACATTGTTCTGAGGTCCGAACTAAAAGAGTTTGAGTATATCAAAGATCGTATCAAAGAAGAGACTTTGTGCTTGCCAGTCGCCGCCGTTTTGAATAACGATTTAGCCGAAAGAATTGTGGATGCCATCCAAGACATTCAAGTGATAAGTATGACGGCAGCTCGTATTGCTCCCGCAAACGCCGAGGATTCTTTTTCTGAAGAGCGGTTGAATAAATACTTGTCCATTTTGCAAAAAGCAGACCCTACCCTTCGCAAAATCAACGTTTCTTTTGAAGAAAAAGAAGTGGGGCGCGAGAAGGTAGACAGCAACGATTTTGAGAACCGAGAGGTTATTGCCAAGAAGATGGTCGTTGCCGTTTCCACAATTCACGCCATAGAGAATAATGGTGTTTCGACCGAAGGCACCCCCATTTCCTTCTTTGCCGATGAGTCCTTGGGCACCGTCAAGCTTTTCACCGCGTTGCCTTTTATTTTCGATGCATTGGAAACTGGCGGCGTATTGGTTGTGGATGAATTGGAAAACGGTCTTCATTTGTCCTTGGCAAAGGAAATCGTTGCTCTTTTTACCAACGAAAAAACTAATTCAAACAACGCACAGTTGATCTGCACCTCGCACCAACCTTTACTGCTGGACAATAATTTCCGTCGAGACCAAGTGTGGGTCACCCACAAAGACGACTATGGAAAATGCCAGTTGCGACGAATGAGCGAGTTAAAGACTTCGCGTGCAAAGGTTAATCTGACCAACCGCATCATCGAAGGTGCCTTAGGATGTAATCCGTCTTCGTTCTTTGACAATAACACATAACCCGAAAAAAGACAAAACGCCGAGCTCAGCTCGGCGTCCTGCGGGGTGACAGAAGCACAGGATGTGCAAATGTCTAGTAGCGCATTCATTATAGCACAATGAATTCCTGATTGCAAGAACAAAATCTGTGCCCAGAAAGGGATAAAAAACGCAGGCTTTTCTTTGGAGTGTGATTATATATATCAAACTACTAAGAAAGGAGGCATTTTCATATGCCTAAAAAATTATTGTATTACATCTGCCGATGTGGCAGACGAGTCGTTCCGTTTACCAACCCTTGTAAGTGTCCGCACTGCGGGCGCATTACTCGTCTTAGATAAGGAGGCGCATCAATATGACATCTATGATTATTACGTATGACCTCCGCTCTCCAGGACGAAATTACGATGGATTATATAAAGCCATCAAGAATTATGGCATTTGGGCACACATAACAGAATCGTCTTGGTTTATTAAAACCAGCGATTCTTGTAGCCAAGTATACAGCAAGCTCAATGCACAAATTGATAGCAACGACTCTATTTTCGTTGCTGTCCTCACTGGAACAGCGGCATGGCGCAACGTTTTGTGCAACAGCGATTACCTGAAAACCAATTTGTGATTTGTTGGTTAACACATCGAATCGGACCCCCGAAGCGTTTCGCTTCGGGGGTTTCTTTGTTGTTTTAAACTATCCTCATGAAAAGTGAAAGCAGTGACAATCAAAAGAGGAAACGTCAAAGGCGCCTTGTTCTCTTTGCTATTTATATTTGTTTTGAATATCTCCCAAAAACTGCTTAAACCCCTCCACGACATCGAGCGGGCCCACAATGGATGCGCGTTTGCGGAAACCACAAACCCATGCGTAAAACTGATCGCTGACTTCCACAGAAACGGACACAGTAAAATGCTGCTCGTCGGTTGGTGTATAAATGGCATCTGTTGCGCCGAAACGGTCAACAACAGTATCCAAAAGGTCGTTTGTAAAGCGGAGTTGAACACGCTTCTCTTCACCGCCCATCATGCCAAACAACCTCTTGGCATAGGTGCGAGGATCGATCTGTTCAAATTCTTTTTTGCCCTCTCTCAACTCTTCTTCGATCCACACCGTTTTCATGCGGTCGATACGATAGCGGACCATCTTCTTGCCGTCGTAAGCAATCAGATAGAAATTGCCATCGACCGCTAAAATTTTATATGGCGATAGAACATAGGCGACGCCTTTATGACGTGGTGTTTGCTCATTTCGCTTCTGAATGGTGTATTTCATATATTGGAAAGACACCTTGCGATCTTGTTTGATGGCTTCATTGATGCGGCGAATGTTGGTTATCACTTTGTCATTTGGCGTTTTCTCGCGAACGGTCCAATACTCGTCTTGCTCCAATAGTTTCAGTTGGTATTTACTGCAAAAAGCACCAAGAGCATGGATGATGCTTTTTTCTTCCTTTTTCGACAAAAAGCGCGATGCGCGGATGGAAGCCGCAATCGTTTGTAGTTGTTCAAATGAGATAGGGCGCTTGGTAATTTGATATCCTCTTGGCTCGCTCCAACGATAATCAATAGAATATCCGAGCGGTTCCGCGTCCTCGTCTACATTGGAACCGTCACACAGCATTTGCAATTCCTTAATATCACGACGAACAGAGTGCTCCTCCGCAGTGACGCCATAAGCAGGCAAGAAATCTTCAGCAATCTTCATCGGCATAACGCCATGATCCTTATCGGTTTCGCGACACAATATTTTGAATGTCATAAGTGCTTTATGTCGTTGGTTTTGGCGGCGACCGCCCTCGTCTTTCGGCATGTCTATCACTCCTTATGAGAATTTTGCAACGTCTTCATTCCTACTTTCAGATTGGTGCCAATATTATACTCTTGTTTCGCATAATATTCTTCCAAATCCTTGTGAAAATAGACCATCGATACAGTGCAATTGGAGTGTGCTTCTAACGCTTGCAACAGCAGGGTCCCCACGCCTTGTTTGCGGTGATCCCTATGAACAAAAAGAAATTGTGGATAAAGTGTTTCTTCAATAACGAAACCATAAACAAAACCAGTTAGCGTATCGTTTAAACATGCCACAAAGCAATTGTGTCGATAGCATTCTTTCTTTTTTATATCCACCGAAAGACGCAAAACTTGTATGTACCACTCTTCTTCTATTGAGCAAAGAGAAGGCAAATCAGCGAAATCAGACTCTTGAATTCTGCGAACAACATATTTCCCCATACAAAGCAACCCCTCAACTTAATTGCGCCAAATTTATAATTGCGTCTTAATTATCATAGCACAAAGCGCACAAATAGCAAAGAGTAATAAAATAAAATATTGCTATTTGCTTGCGGCGGTGTTATAATCAAGGTATACCACACAAACTAAATATGAGTAATTTGCGGAGTCGTATTTTTATTTCGGTAAAAATGCAGACTTCTAATTTGGCGTTCTCCGTGAATTGCTCAAAGTTTGTGTGGTAGCAAATCGAAGTCGCATTTTTCGGTGTGTGTGACTTCGGTTGCACACACTTTTTTATTTTAAGGGAGGATGCTTAAATGGATTATAACTTGTGGCTGAATAAAGCAGTTATGAAAATAGGTGCTTTAGAAAAAGGGAAAGAATTCACTTTGAAAAACCTGTTCACAGGAATCGAATGGGATGAATTGAAAACAGGCGAAAAACGGAGTTTTGGTAGGTTTTTCAAAAACGAAGTTAGCGACAAGAAAATTCCTGATGTTGTAATCACCGAAGCAACAAATGCAACTACATATAAAAAAATTAAATAATCAAAGGAGTTTGAAATAATGATAGTAGTAATTGTATCAGGAGTAATTGCTGTTTTATGTTTCTTTATATGGCTATTCTGCACTATATTAGCAAAATCGTATGATAAGGACACCAGCAAGGATGGTGATGAAACCGAAGTAGTTCAACAACCTTTAAATCCCGCCGAAAAAGGATACAATCTTTCAAGTGAAGAAGTAAGGAATTTTCTAAAAAACAATCCTGTTGAAAATGACATTGTCAGAGAAGTCAGAAACAATAAATTTAATCAGGATATGTTAGAGTTTCATCTTATTAGAAATAACGAGTTTTCAGATAAAATTAAAATCATATTCACGTATGTGGGTCACGAAGAATCAAAAACTAAAAGCGTTGTTATTGTAACAGACAAAATGGTTCTTTTACATAATGGAAAAAACAATAAAAGTATTTTTTATTTGGCACCTGATTTAAAATATTTTATAAATCGTTTAGTCGGTGATGTTATACTTACACAAGATACTTGGACTAAAAACAGTAGCGTTCTTGGCAATGCTATTGCGGGCGGAATTATCGCAGGTGGCACAGGCGCAATAATAGGAGCGGTTGCGGCGGCAAATAGAAATAACAATGGTGGAAGAACATTTACAAGTCGCCAATATGATTCACGCCGAAGAGCAATAACAATAGATGGCGTTAGTGGGAAATATAATGATAATGTAAATTATATATATCTAAATTTTGATGTGTCGGAGATTGGTTTTCCTGATTTAGGAAATTATACAATTGAACGAGAAACGCAATATCGTAGATATTCTATTGATAGTTCAGACTTGTTTGGAACGACATTATCACAATTTAATAGCCTTAGCGATTTTGTATTAAAATTATGTCATTATTATGACGAAAAAGCATAAAAACAAAAATTGGGAGCGGGGTAAAACCCGCTCCCTTTTACTTTTCCAAAAGAGAAATGTATTTGTAGGTGGTGGTGCGACTCAGCTCGCACACTCTTGCCAGCTCGCTGACGTTCAGATGCCCTGCCTTGTATGAGGGATAATGCCGCAGGAATGGAGCGGGCACGTCCTCTGCCGTCATTTGCGGCCGGCCGATACGTGCGCCCTTGGCCTTGGCGTTTGCCATGCCTGACCGCACCCTATCGCGGATCATTGCCAGTTCTAACTGGCTAAACACACCAGCCATCTGAAGGAACGCCTCGCTCATAGGATCCGCTTTGCCATTTCGGCAATCCAGCGTAATATTCCCCACAATTTCCAACCGCAATTTCTTATCGCGCACAAGATCGATAATCTGACAAAGTTGTTGTGTGCTTCTTGCCAAACGTGGAACCTCCAATACCACAATGGTATCGCCAGCTTGCGCTTGCTCAAACATAAGTTGCTGCTGCGGCTTCACTTTGGCATCGCCATGCTCGTATTCTAAATAGATCTGTTCTGCTCCTGCCGCTTTCAGCTCACGCACTTGGCGATTGATGTCTTGCTTTGTTTCATTGGTGGAACAGCGTCCATACCCTCGTTTCATTTTTCGCCCTCCAAGGAGAGGGCCGCGAGTGGCCCCCTCCTTTATTCTGTTGATTTATGCTGTGATGGTGAAGCGGCGACTTGCGATTTGTTTAGTGAATGCTTTGTAAAGGTCGCCGTAGACTTTCTTGAAAGCGGTGCTATCGAAGCGGTTTGAAAGAACCGAGGTCCATCTGATTATGTAAGTGCCTGCGACAAGTTCTTCGGTGTTCTGTTCCATCATTTCTGCTTTGATGCTATCACGCAGCGCATCGGCCTCCGCTTGCGCTTCTGCAATGATGTTCTCCCATTCATTGAGGGCCTCGATTTTGCTGATCAGTTCATTTTTAGACATATTCCATTTCTCCTTTTGGTTTGTTTTTTGGGGTTATCCCCTTGGCTTGATTATAGTATACTACGAAATTCGTAGTATGTCAATACTAAATTCGTAATTATTTTTACGAAATTCAAAATTATTTTTCGTATTGCGTATTGAAATGCTACGATTTCCGTGATACAATGCTTTCCAGAAGGGAGATGATCTTGTGATTAAGTTCAAGGTCAAAGTTATGCTCGCCGTGCGCGGGATGACGCAAAAGGAATTAGCCGAGCGGACAGGCATCAGACCCCCGACTGTCTCCGCTATTTGTACCGGAGCGGTCAAGCATCT
>JAZOCQ010000094.1:0-1780 GCA_045596565.1 Acutalibacteraceae bacterium | reverse complement strand
CGAGTGGGGCTTTGACGGTGTGACCATCACCGACTGGTGTGCGTTATGTCAGTGCAGAAGCCATCATGCCGCAAGAAGCGATGAGGAGCTGGCGCTGATGGGACTGGAGTCCACCGTGGACATCTGCATGATGGACCCGCTGTACACCCGTCACACGATGGATCTGGTGAAAAGCGGACGCTTTTCTCCTGAACTGTTCAAGGAAATGGTTATGCGCTGTCTGCGTCTGAAAAACAAAAAAGGTATTTTGGAAGATCCCTATCGGTATCTGAGAGGGGAGCGCACCATCGATATGGCGGCGCAGTATGCCTTGGCGACACAGGCGGTGGAAAAGACCTGCGTGCTGCTGGAAAACAAGGACAATATTCTGCCGCTGAAGCCTAAGCAGACGGTGGCGCTTATCGGTCCGTATGCCGTGAAAAAGCGCGCGAGCGCGATGTGGAACCGTACCACACTTATGGAAGATGAAGACAGAAAATTCCCTGTTGACGCGTTCCGTAACGTGTATGACGGCACAGTGCTGTGCGAACAGGGTTGCGGTGCTTTGCCCGCCGACCATTTTATGATGCAAAACACCGATGAAGTGTTTATAAGCCCCGAAGATCCCGTTGCCGCCGAAAAAGCGGCTATCGAAGCCGCGAAAAAAGCGGATACCGTCGTAATGATGGTGGGCGAGCATTTGTTGCAGTCGGGTGAATCGGCATCCCGTGCAGACATCGTCGTACCCGATATTCAGATGGAGTTGTTCCGCAAAATTTATGCGGTCAATCAAAACATCGTTGCCGTTGTATTTGCAGGCAGACCGCTGGATCTGCGCGAAGTAAAGAAATTGTCTAAGGCGATATTGTTCGCGTGGATGCCGGGTGATGCGACCAGTGACGGGTTGGCCAATTTGCTGTGCGGCAAAGCGGTACCGAGTGCAAAACTCGCTATGAGTATGCCGTACCACGTGGCACAGTGCCCGTTGCATTATGATTTGTACCCGACGGGTCACCCGTCTAAGGGTATGGACCACCGTTTCTCATCCCGTTATGTTGACGTACCCAATAAACCGCTGTATCCGTTTGGTTACGGTTTGTCGTATACCACGTTTACATATTCGGACATCACGGCGTCTGCGGAAACGATGACAGCCGAAAATCCGCTCACCTTGTCGGTGACCGTTACCAATGACGGCGATTTTGACGGCGAAGAGATTGTTCAGCTCTATTTATGGGATATGGAAGCGCACCGCGTTTCCCGTCCGCTCAGAGAACTGAAAGATTTTAAACGCGTTGCGCTCAAAAAAGGTGAAAGCAAGACGGTGACGTTTGAAATCACCGAAGAAATGTTGCGTTATCTCAATTATGACGGCGAAGTGAAAGCGGAAGCAGGCAGATTTACAGCATTTGTCGGTGAAAGTGCGGCTACTGACCGTAAGGTCATATTCCGTTTTCAATAAATATTTTGTGTAAGTGAAAGGGGGCGGTCTTTTGTCCTTTTCAGCAGATGTAAAAAACGAATTGGCGGAAGTCCGCCCGCAAAAAGGGTGCTGTCTTGCCGCACAATGCTACGGTATGCTGGAGTTTGCCCACGCCTATTGCGGTGGGGAAGTTTCTTTACAAACCGAACACGGCGGTGTGGCGGCGGTGTACAGCGCGCTGTTAAAAGAATGCTGTTCCATTCCTGCACCCACCGTGCAGGTCAAAAAACGCCGTGGTGATTTCTTCTGCGTAACGGTAGAGGAAGCGTGGGCGCGTACGCGTACGCTGGAACGGTACGGGCACACGGCAAAGGATGC
>JAZOCQ010000093.1:0-6142 GCA_045596565.1 Acutalibacteraceae bacterium | reverse complement strand
TGCGTGTGCAAACGGCGATTGCGATGAACCAGATTGCCGAACCGTACATTCGCAACCGTGCGGTGCGCCATTTGGAGAAAAAACGCATCGTTATTTTCGGATGCGGCACCGGTAACCCGTTCTTTTCTACCGATACCGCAGCAGCGTTGCGTGCGGCGGAAATTGATGCAGATATCATCTTTAAAGCGAGTATGGTGGACGGCGTGTATGATGCCGACCCCAAAAAATTCCCCGATGCGAAGCGGTATGACCGCCTTTCTTTCTCGGAGGTGCTCAACAAAGGCTTGCAGGTAATGGATTCCACTGCGGCATCTATCTGTCGTGACAACGATATTCCGTTACTTGTATTCAATATGGAAGACCCTGATAACATTGTGCGCGCGGTGCGTGGCGATGCCATCGGTACATTGGTTGAGAAATAAGGAGAGATAGTGATGAACGAAATTTTCAAAGTTGCTGAAGAAAAGATGAATAAGAGCATCAATGCTCTGCTCAATGAATATGCCACCATTCGCGCAGGTCGCGCAAACCCCGCTGTTTTGGATAGAGTGATGGTGGAATATTATGGTACACCTACCCCGATTAACCAGATGGCGGCGGTATCGGTACCGGATGCCCGCACTTTGATGATTCAACCGTGGGATAAATCCACTTTGAAAGATATCGAACGCGCCATTTTGATGTCGGACATCGGTATCAATCCGCAAAACGACGGCAACGCACTGCGTATGCAGTTCCCGCCGCTTACCGAAGAACGCCGTAAAGAACTCGGCAAAAGTATTATGAAATACGGCGAGGATAGCAAGGTTGCCATTCGTTCCATTCGTCGTGATGCGATGGATAAACTGAAAGATTTGAAAAAGAAATCGGAAATCACGGAAGATGATTTGAAATCCGCCGAAAAGAAAATGCAGGATTTGACCGATAAATTCTGCAAAGAAATTGACGGCATTGCCGCGAAAAAAGAAAAAGAAATCATGGAACTGTAATGTGGCGGTTTTGATAAAAGAAAGCGGACTTCTGTCCGCTTTCTTTATGGAATTGCTTTGAAAGGAAACGGCTATGTTTTGGAAAAAGAAAGCGCCTAAAACAGATATGCTCGCCCCTGTCCCGCAAAATGTCGGTATCATTATGGACGGTAACGGCAGATGGGCAAAAAAACGCGGTTTACCGCGACAGGCCGGTCATATTACCGGTGCGCAAGTGTTTCGTAAAATTACGAAATATTGTGAAAAGCGTGGGGTAAAATATTTGACGGTATATGCCTTTTCCACCGAAAACTGGAAACGCCCGCAAGAAGAAGTCGATGCGATTATGGACCTTCTGCGGCAGTATTTGAAGGAATCTTTGGCGGATTTTAAGCGTGAGAATATCCGCACCCGCTTTATTGGTGACCGCACACCGCTGGCTAGAGATATTCAAGAATTGATGGCACAAGCAGAAGCGGAAACTGCACAAAAAGACGGTATGGTGCTCAATATTGCGCTTAACTACGGCGGTCAACAGGAAATCACACAAGCGGTGCGTATATTGGCGCAACGTGTAAAGGACGGCGACTTAACACCTGAGGAAATCACCGAAGATACGGTGCAAAACGCACTGTATACCGAAACCCAACCGCCCGTGGACCTCATTTTGCGTCCCAGCGGGGAATATCGGTTGTCCAATTTCTTGATTTGGCAATCCGCATACGCGGAGTTTGTGTTTATGGATGATATTTTGTGGCCGGATTTCAAAGATGCGGATTTGGATGCGGCGTTTGCCGAATATGCCCGCCGTAACCGCCGCTTTGGCGGCGTGTAAAGCGGCGGCGTTTACATCTGCCTTTGGAGGTATTGTGGAATGAAAACAAGAATCGTGACCGGTGTTTTATATGGCGGTTTGCTGGTGATACTGTTATTGTTGCCGCCGTTGGTGGCGTATTGTGCATTTTCGCTTATTGCCGCGTTGGCGGTATGGGAGATGTTTCAGGTGCTCGGCGTACAAAAAGAGCGGGTGCTGTCGGTGGCGTCACTGTTGTTTGCATTAACCGTGCCGTTTTGGGGTTGGTTTCGCAGTCCTCTGTTGGTAGGAGTTACGCTTGCGGTGTATCTGCTGACCCTTATTTTGAACCAGTTGTATCGGCACGCCACCTTGTCTGTGAAAGACAGCGGTGTGGCAATGTTTATGACGTTGTTGCTTTCGCTTTCCATTTCTTGCGTGGTGTATTGCCGCACAGTGAATGAATACGGATTATTTTATCTGTTTTTAAATTTGTTCATCGCTTGGATGAGTGATACGGGCGCTTATTTTGCCGGCAGTTTCTTTGGAAAACATAAATTGTGTCCGAGCATTTCTCCGAAAAAGACGGTGGAAGGTTTTATTGGCGGTTGGATATTTTGCGTGCTGACCACGCTGGGCTTTGCGTGGGTGTGCGATTTGTGGATATTACCGCAGTCGGTGACACCACTGTATGTCCAGATTGCACTTTTGAGCTTTTTGCTTTGCCCGCTGTCTGTGGTAGGAGACTTGTTCGCCTCGGTGGTCAAACGCCAAGCGGGCGCTAAGGACTATGGCAATATTATGCCGGGGCACGGCGGTATGATGGACCGTTTTGATTCGCTTTTATTTGTGGCGCCGTTTGTGTATGCTGTGTTACAGATTACGCCGCTTTTGCAAGGGGTGGTCTTATGAAAAATTTAGTATTGCTCGGCTCCACCGGTTCTATCGGCACGCAAGCGTTAGAGGTTGCGCAAGCGGCGGGCTACCGCGTGCTTGCTATGGCGGTCGGTAGTCGTATTGATACGTTTGAACAACAACTGCGTAAGTTTCGTCCGCGCTATGCTGCGGTGTATGACACCAAAGCGGCGGCGGACTTGAAAGTGCGTGTTGCGGATATGGATATTGAAGTGTTTTCCGGCATGGACGGATTGTGCACGCTGGCTTCTTTGCCGGAAGCGGATTTGGTACTCAATGCCGTAGTTGGTATGGTGGGCTTGTTGCCCACATTAGCGGCGGTCAACGCGGGACATGACGTTGCCCTTGCCAACAAAGAAACGTTGGTGACGGGCGGCGCATTTGTCATGGACGCGGTGGCGAAAAGAGGTGTAAAACTGTTGCCGGTAGACAGTGAACATTCGGCAATTTTTCAATGTTTGCAAGGTATGCCCGAGAAATCCGCGTTAAAGCGGCTCATTCTCACGGCATCCGGCGGTCCGTTCTTTGGACGTACGGCGGCGGATTTACAAAAGGTGACGGTAGAGGATGCGCTCAAACACCCAAATTGGAGTATGGGTGCGAAAATCACTGTTGATTCCGCCACCATGATGAACAAAGGCCTTGAAATTATCGAGGCGTGCTGGCTTTTTGATGTGCCGGAAGATAAAATTGACGTGGTGGTGCACCGTGAAAGCATTATTCACTCGCTGATTGAATACAATGACCATGCGGCACTTGCACAGCTCGGTGAACCGGATATGCGCGTGCCTATCCAGTATGCGTTGACCTATCCGGCGCGTATACCGTCTCCCACTAAACAGTTGCGCTTGGAAGATTGGGGCAAACTGACCTTCTTTGCACCGGATACCGCTACGTTCCCGGCAACGGAATTATGCCGCGAGGCAATTCGGCGTGGTGGCGCATACCCTGCGGCTCTCAATGCGGCAAATGAACAGGCAGTTGCTTTGTTCTTAGAAGGTAAAATCGGTTTTGCCGATATTACTCGCACGGTGGAAAAGGTACTTGGCGGTACGATTCCGCAACCACATACCATTGACGATATTTTGGAGATAGACGCACAGGTGCGTGAGCAAACTCGTGAGGTTTTGATATGACAGCATTTTTGATGACGGCACTTAAAATCATAGCGGCACTTTTTATCTTCGGCATTATCATTATGGTACACGAATTCGGTCACTTTATTGTAGCCAAATGGATGAAAGTGCGTGTCAATGAATTTGCCATCGGCATGGGCCCGAAGATACTCAGTTGGGGCAAGGGGGAGACCAAATATTCGTTGCGTCTCCTACCCTTGGGCGGGTTTTGTGCCATGGAGGGTGAGGACGAGGATGCACCCACACCCGCTTTTATGGGTGGCAATGCCGATCGCCCCAAAACCGATGTCGCAACCGAAAATTCGTTTGCGGATAAAGCGGTATGGCGCCGTGTGTTGATTGTGATTGCGGGCGCCGCCATGAATTTGGTTTTGGGTTTTGCCGTGTTACTCGTATCTTTCGGCTGTTTTGAAACCAAAGCCGCTGACGGAAATGCGTATTTTAACAGTCTTACCATTGCCCAGTTGCCCGAAAGTTCTCCTGCGTATGCAACGGGGTTACGGGTAGGGGATACCATTTTAAAAGTGGATGGCAAAGTCATTGCCACCGACATGGATTTGTCCATGATTATGCAAAGTGATGAAGACGGTAAATTTGATATGACCGTGCGCCGTGACGGTGAAAAGGTTCAATTGGAAGGTGTCACGTTTCAGTTGGTGGAAGATGCCCAAAACGGTATACGGTATTTGCAGTATGATTTTAAAGTGCAGGGCATTAAGCGCACCGCACTCACCACGGTGAGCAAAGCCGCTAAAACGGAATATTCCATGGCGGTGACGGTGTGGCGCAGTTTGGGCGATTTACTCACCGGTCGGTATGGGCTCAACGACCTGTCCGGTCCTGTAGGCACAGTGGATTATATCGGCGATGCCGTGGCGCAAGCGGTGTCAATAGAGGGTATCTATACACTGTTGCAAATGGTCGCACTCATTACCATTAACGTAGGTGTTTTCAATTTGTTGCCGTTACCTGCTTTGGACGGCGGCAGACTGTTGTTTTTGATTTTTGAGGGCGTCACCCGCAAAAAGATTCCCGCAAAATACGAAGGTCTGGTACATTTTATCGGTCTTATCTTGTTGTTCGGGTTGATGATAGTGGTGACGTTCAGCGATATTCGCAGACTGATTACGGGGGGATAAGGGTATGGAGCGCAGACACAGTAAAACCGTATATGCGGGCAACCTGGCTATCGGCGGCGGCAACCCGATAAGTGTGCAGTCGATGCTCAATATCCCCGCACACGATATTGCGGGGAGTATACAGCAAGCGCAAGCGCTGGAGGCGGCGGGCTGCCAAATTATTCGCACCGCCGTGCCGGATATGCAAGCAGTGCGTTTGGTTGCTGCTTTGAAAGAGTCGCTCACCATCCCCGTGGTAGCGGATATTCATTTTGATTATCAGTTGGCGCTGGAAGCAGCGGCGGCAGGGGTGGATAAAATTCGTATCAACCCCGGCAATATCGGTGGTGAGGACCGTGTCAAAGCGGTGGCGAATACCTGCCGCCAAAAACATATCCCCATTCGTATCGGTGTCAATTCCGGTTCACTGGAAAAAGAAATTCTCAAAAAATACGGTCACCCGACCGCTGAAGCGTTGCGGGACAGTGCGCTGTATCACGCTTCTTTATTAAATAAATTTGATTTTGATGACATTGTGATTTCCATTAAATCGTCGGACGTATCCACCATGATGCAAGCGTGTCGACTGACTGCGCAAGCGTGTGACTATCCGTTGCATCTGGGTGTTACGGAGGCGGGCACTGCACGTCTCGGGTTGCTCAAATCGGCGGCGGGTATTGGCGGTTTACTGGCAGAAGGTATCGGCGATACCATTCGGGTATCTCTCACTGCTGACCCCAAAGAAGAAATTGCGGCAGGGCTCGATTTATTGGCAGCTTTGGGTCTGCGACAGGATACGGTGCAATTTGTTTCTTGTCCCACTTGCGGCAGAACGGCGGTTGATTTGATTGGCATTGCCAACCGTGTGGAAGAACGGTTGCGAAACGTACAAAAACCTATCACCGTTGCGGTGATGGGCTGTATCGTCAACGGCCCCGGTGAAGCGGCAGAAGCCGATGTGGGGCTTGCGGGCGGTAAAGGAAAAGTTGCTATTTTCAAAAAAGGGAAAGTTGTGCGTACCGTAGACGAACAGGATGCGGTGGAAGAATTGATGAAAGAGATTGAGACACTTTAGGGTGACAGATTCGAATTTTGTCACCCTGAAAAAGAGGAATGTAACATGAATGAACAAACCTTTCAAACGGTTTTTGGAGAATATATAGAGATAGACCCGCTGCTGTCGAACAGTGCGGTCAAAGGCGTGCGTCTGGA
>JAZOCQ010000092.1:0-4219 GCA_045596565.1 Acutalibacteraceae bacterium | reverse complement strand
TATTGGTGTGTTGTAAAACCTAAAATCCTCCTAACAAGCAAAACCCGGCTCTGCATTAGCAGAGCGGGGTTTTTGTCTTATTCCACGGTGGAACGCAGTGCATACGTGCGAGCATACCGTTCATAACTCTGACGGAAATCTTCGCTCGGACGGGATTTGATTTTACCCAGTCGTGCGTGGGTATCAAATGTGCCGTGCGCCGTTTCCAGCAACGCCACACCCACGTTGGAACAGTGGTCGGAGATACGCTCACAGTCGGTGAGGAAATCGGTGAGAATAAAGCCCAGTTCAATGGTACAGTTGCCGTTTTGCAGGCGGGCGATGTGACGGGAACGAATGGTGTCAATCAAATCGTCAATAACCTGTTCCAGCGGCTCGATATCAGCCGCAAGCTGCACGTCGTTTTGCGCAAACGCCTGTGCGGTGTTACCCAAAATCTCTTTGACGGCATCTGCCAGTACCCGCAATTCCAGTTTCGCTTCTCTGGAAAAAGTGATGCCCTTGTTTGCCATTTCCGCGGCGGTGTGTACCATATTGGTAGCATGGTCGCCGATGCGTTCGAAATCACTGATAGAGTGCAACAGCATGGTTGCGGTGCGCGCGTCCGCCTCGCTCAAATCACAGCGGGACAGTTCTACCAAATAGGTGCCGATATGGTCCTCGTAACCGTCCAGTTTCTTTTCCTGTTTGGCAACGTCTTCTGCTACTACGGTATCATACGTATCAAACAATCCCAGTGCCGTCGAAACGGTTTCGCACGCGAGATATGCCATTTCTTTGGTCGCGTCATAGGATTTGGAAGCCGCAAGTGCGGGCATCTGCAACAAACGCTCATCCAGCCCCACCGAAACAATAGTTTTCTTGGTTTTATTGTCGTTATCGTCTCCGCGAACCAGCCAACGCGTCATTTTCTCAAGCAGACCGGTCACAGGCAACAGCACGGCGGTGTTGAGTACGTTAAAGATGGTGTGGATAATCGCGATGCCCACGGGGGATGCCGCCGTATCTACGAAAGCAAAGTCAATAAACAGGTTTAGCACACTCCACAGTGCCAGCCATACCACCATGCCGACAACCTTAATCAGCACGTGACAAACCGCAACGCGTTTGGCATCTTTTTTGGTGCCCGGCAACGCCATCAACGCGGAAATGCAAGTACCGATGTTTTGACCCATAATCAGCGGGATAGCGGTCGCATAGGTGACAGCACCGGTCAGCGACAACGCCTGCAACACGCCCACCGAAGCGGAGGAGGATTGGATGATAGCGGTGAATACCGTACCCACCAACACGCCCAAAATCGGGTTACTGAACGCGGTGAGGATGCTGGTGAACGACGGCATATCCGCAAGCGGCTCTACCGCGTCACTCATCATGGTCATACCGTACATCAACACTGCAAAGCCCACACAAATGGTGCCGATATTCTGCCGCTTTTCCTTTTTGGACATGAGCAGCATCATCGCGCCAATCAGCGCAATAATCGGAGAAAAGTTTGCAGGTTTTAACAACTGAATAAACACATTGCCCGACTCAATGCCGGTGAGCGACAAAATCCACGCGGTCATGGTGGTGCCGATATTGGAACCCATCACCACGCCGATAGATTGTGTAAAGGTCATCAGACCCGCATTCACCAAGCCGACCAACATCACCGTCACAGCCGACGACGACTGGATAACAGCAGTGACAACCGCACCGACCGCGAGGCCTTTAACTTTACTGCCGGTGATTTTCTGCAGAATGCTCTGCATTTTACCGCCTGCCAATTTTTCCAAACCGGCAGACAACACATTCATACCGTACAGAAAAAACGCCAGACCGCCACACAACATAATGACGCTGAAAATGTCCATACTTTTCATTCCTTTTCTTTTTTACTCAACGGGCACTTTTGCCCAACATAGTTTACTATACCGATTTTAAGTTAAAAACAAATGGGCGTACTGTTAAATCTATGTAAAATCTATTTTTGCGTTTATCCTCTTGCCATATACCCATCTTTTATGGTATGATAAATTGAGTTGATGCGAGCAAGGGGGAAAAAACGTGTTTACAAAGGGATTTGACAACGATAAGTATTTGCAGTTGCAGTCTGAACACATCCGCAAACGAATTGACCAGTTTGGCGGCAAGTTATATCTGGAGTTCGGTGGGAAACTGTTTGACGATTATCACGCTTCCCGCGTGTTACCGGGATTTGAACCGGACAGTAAACTGCGTATGCTGTTAAAACTCAAAGACGAGGCGGAAATCATTCTCACCATCAATGCTCGTGACATCGAAAAAAGCAAGGTGCGTGGCGACCTTGGCATCACTTACGACGAGGACACGTTCCGTTTAATCGGTCTGTTCCGAGAAATCGGCTTATACGTCGGCAGTGTGGTCATCACTCGCTATTCAGGACAGGAAAGCGTGGACGCGTTCCGCCGTCGACTGACCGCCGCAGGTGTCAAAAGCTATCTGCACTACCCCATTGCGGGTTACCCGCACGACGTTGCCCACATCGTCAGCGACGAGGGGTACGGTAAAAACGAATATGTGCAAACGGTGCGCCCTTTGGTAGTGGTCACCGCCCCCGGCCCCGGCTCGGGAAAAATGGCAACCTGTCTTTCCCAGTTATACCACGAATATAAACGCGGCATCAAAGCGGGATACGCGAAATTCGAAACGTTCCCCATCTGGAATTTGCCGCTCACCCATCCGGTCAACATCGCCTACGAAGCGGCGACGGTGGACTTGGATGACCTGAATATGATTGACCCTTTCCATCTGGAAAAATACGGCATCACCACCGTCAACTACAACCGCGACGTGGAAATTTTTCCCGTGGTGCGTGCGATGCTGGAAAAAATCCAAGGCGCTTCGCCCTATTTTTCCCCCACCGACATGGGCGTGAACATGGCGGGATACTGCATCGTGGACGACGCGGCGGTGAGTGTAGCGGCACGACAGGAAATTCTCCGTCGATACTATCAAACGGCGGTAGAAGAAAAACGCAGCGGCGCAGACGGGCGGCAAACCGCGAAAATGGAATTGTTGATGGGCAGAGCAGACGTCACCGCAGACGTACTGCCCACCGTCAAAGCGGCGGCGGACAAAGCCGACCTGACCGGCACCCCCTCCGGCGCGTTGCAACTGCCCGACGGCACCATCGTGACGGGAAAAACCTCTTCCCTGCTCGGCTCGTCAGCGGCGTTGTTGCTCAATGCGCTCAAACACCTCGCAGGCATTCACCCCGACACCGATATTATCAGCCCCACGGCATTAGAACCGATTTGTGACTTGAAAGTACGCCACTTCCGCCACAAAAATCCGCGTTTACATTCGGATGAAGTGCTGATTGCCCTATCCATCAGCTCTGCGGCAAATAAAGACGCCGCCAAAGCACTGGAACAACTGGAAAACCTGCGCGGCTGTGATGCACATTTCTCAGTGGTGTTATCCGGAACGGACGAAAAGACATACAAAGCACTCGGCATTCAGGCCACCAGCGAACCGAAATTTGAGGTAAAGGGTTAAAACGGCAGCGCACCAAAAAACAATCATATGACTTTTCATACGCCCCGCAAGGACCGGCTTTCCTTGCGGGGCGTTTCTCTTCTCCCCTCTTCACTCTTCACTTTTCACTCTTCACTACTCGCTATTCACTCCTCCCTCTTCACTCTTTCATCTTCACGATCCTTTCTCCTTTGTTCTCTATTCTCTATTCTTGCCCTCACACGCGAGCAAGGATACGCTTTCCTTACTTTCATCGTTCTGCCCCCTCTCTATGTGAGCGCAAGGTCGTTTTGCGTGGTGTTCCTTTTTGCTGATTGTATTTTTCAACACAAACCAAAACGCGCTAAAAATAAAGCACCCTCGCAAAGCCTCTATAGAAAGGCTTTGCGAGGGTTTCTTTTTACAGATATAAGAAACAGCGCATAAAACGATTGTATAAATCAACAAGCGCGGGTTTGGGTGGCGCGACCGCCCAAAACGCGCGTCTTGCGATTGTTTCCGTTTGTTTTTGTACGGCTTAATTGTATTTTTCGACAAACGAACAAAAATCTTGATTCTTAGTTGGCGGTAAAATGCTTATAAATACAGCGATTTTAGGAAGTTTGTTGAAAATAAATGATTTTATCGGTTGATTTTGATTGTATAAAACGATAAACGGGCGGTTTTGCGGGGAGGAATAAAAAATAAAGAAGAGTGAAGAGGGGAGAGTGAAGAGTGA
>JAZOCQ010000091.1:0-2513 GCA_045596565.1 Acutalibacteraceae bacterium | reverse complement strand
AACTTCGCGCACAAACGGGTAAGCAGGAGATTGAGATTCATATTTCTGATATTGGCAAGTCGCATTTCTTCCAGCACGTCCAGCATCGCCAACAACCGTTTGCCGGACATACCTGCGGCAAGTTTTTTGGCGACTTCGGGGGCGGTAGAGATCGTGTTTTCTCCACCGTAGTGCAAGGTCAATGCATCTCGCAAAATAAGGGTTAAGGCATTAAGCACACCCGTAACGGCAGGTTTGTCCTTTTCGAGACGTCCCGTCAACTGCATAAACGGCCACGCAGACGGTGCCAACAGTGCTTCCGCCAGTAACGGGGACACTTCCAGCACCTTTTGCAGGGTGTTATCTTCCACATCTGCCAACACTTTGCCGATAACACCGCCCGATACCGCAAACGCACGATACAACGTTTGTTCATCTGCTTCGGGCAGACGTTCCCGTAAATACGGTGCCGCTTGTTCCCATTCCACGCCGCCAAGCGTTACCACCTGCACACGCGAACGGATCGTCGCCAACATCTGCGCACGGTTTTCGCAGGTCAAAATGAAGACAAGATGCCGCGGCGGCTCTTCCAAAATCTTTAAAAGCGCATTTTGTGCTTGCGGGGTCATGGTATGCGCATCACACAAGATGAGCACACGTACCGCCGCTTCATTCGGCAACACGTATGCCCCGTCCCGCAGTTCGCGGATACGGTCAATATGAAACGAGTTACTGCTGCCCGTGCCACCCGTCACCATTTCAACGTCGGGGTGGATACCCTGCGCCACTTTACGGCAAGGGTTACATACCCCGCACGGGCGGGCATCGGTATTCTCGCACACCGCCGCCATCGCCAACTGCCGTGCCAGCGTTTTTTTGCCGCAACCTGCAGGACCTTCTATCAGCAAAGCGTGCGGAAAACGCCCTGCCGCTATATCCGCAGAAAGCTGTCGCAAGGCGTTTTCATTACCAACAAAACTTTTAAAAATATTTTCAGAATTTTTCATAACGATCTACGTCGGTTACAAAGACGGTAGCACCGCCAACGGTAACTTCTACGGGGAACGCGGTATATTCCGAGCCGCCGTAAACGTTGCTGGAAACCATCTGTGTACGTTTTTTGGAATATTTCTTAATAACTTCCAGCGCTTCGTCCACGCGGTCATTATCCAGACCTAACAGAAAGGTGGTGTTACCTGCCTTCAAAAAGCCGCCGGTAGTCGCCAGTTTCGTAGTGGGAAAACCCGCACGAATCAAAGCAGATGCGACCATATTGCTGTCATCTTTATTCACAATTGCAAAAACCAGTTTCATAACAGTAACCACTCCTGTCCCTTATAATATATATATTATATAATACTTTTTAGCATTACACAAGTATTTTTTGAAAAATTAGTATACCATCCAGCCGTTGGGCAAAAAACGCGCACCTGCAGGACCGCAGGGTTTGTTCACCAGTTTATCGTTGATCACCATCGTGGTGGACGAGCCGCCGTCAAGGTTTGCCGCGGTAACCGCGCCGAATTCCCACATAATATCGGTGACCGTACGCATATTACCGCCTATCATACCTGCCTGTCTGCCGTCAATGGTGAGCAGTAATACGGTACCGTCCGCTGTCTGTCCGATAGCGGCGCGGGGGTCTTCGCCGCCCGAAATGCCGTAAAAACCTGCACGTTTACCGTTGACGATCAAAAACGGTTTAAAGGATACGGCATCACGGATTTTATTGTCAATGATCTGCTGTTTTGTAAAGTTACCAAGCACCAATATGTTATCTTCATTAAATCCGATAACATTGTAGGTAGACTGTTCGGGGTTAGCATACAGAATTTCGCCGTCTTTAACGCACAAATAGGTGGGAAAGTTACCCGAGCCCACACCGCCGACATCTACAAAGCCGCCTGCATTAATACCCGCAGTAGCGCCAAGGCGCGCACACATATCCGGTAATTTTTCGCCGTACGCGCCGTTTACCATAAAACTTTTACAAAGTCCCAGTTTCACACGGGACGGGTCTTTCACACGGATAAGACGCGCCGTATAATTCTTTTCGGTGAGCTGTAAAACATCCATACCCTCTTCTTCATAGATGGTGGTGATGTGATATCCACCGGACGTGGTACGGGGGGTATCCGCAACGGTGGTGGTCGGTTTCGCGGTGGCAACGGTGGTGGCCACCGTGGTCGCTGCCGTTGTGCCGCCCGTTGTTGTCGTGGTAGGTTTGACGATTTGAATTAAATCCGGGTCTGTAAACCCTTCCGGTTCTTCCACGCGATTTTCTTCCAAAATGCGATTGAGCATCTTGTCGGGTAAAAACGCGGTGCAAAGCCACGGGTTAGACGTGTGATAGGTCATCATTACGTACTGTGCACGTGCTTTCGGGAAAAAGGGCGAATACAGGAATACAAAAAAGCCGATGACCGCCACGGCGATAAGTGCACCTAAACCAATGCCAATCCATCTAAGTGTTATCAGAATTTTATGTAGTGTTACGCTTGTAGGCTCCGCATGTTTTGCCATTTTTATTCTCC
>JAZOCQ010000090.1:0-13046 GCA_045596565.1 Acutalibacteraceae bacterium | reverse complement strand
GAAAAAACGGCGTATTTTTTCAAATCAATCGCATTAAATATAATACCCAATGCGGCACATCCCCATTCGATGCCGAACACCGTCCATGCCAGCATAGGAGACGTCTGACGAATAGAGCATAGCAAAATCGGTGTATAGGTGCCCGCAATCAAAAAATAAATCGTGCAATGGTCCAGCACCTGCATCACCTTTTTACCGAGATTGGCTCGTAAACCGTGGTACACACTGGACATGGTATACAATGCAATCAGAGAAGCACCGTAAATCGCACTGCTCACTACACCCCATACATTGTGTTTCAATGCGGCCATCAACACACAGGTGACCAACGCCACCACGCCAAACCCGCCGCCCACAATATGCGTTACCATATTGAAAATTTCCTCGCCGCGCGTATAATCGGGCAAGTGTCTGTCTTTTAATTTTGTCCGTGTCATTTGCACACCTCCTGCTTTTGGTATTGCCATTATATGCACAGCCCCTCTATAAAAGCAATCCACACATGAAAAATGCGCTATACCCTGTTTTTCACCATCGTAGAGTGACACTCTCTTCACTCTACCGACAGTAGAATGGCAAAAAAAAGACAGCAACGGTTTTACCCGTTGCTGTCTTTTTTTATCGTTTTTACGGCGTTTTCAAATTCGTGCCTGCTGACCGCTGTATTGAGAACTTCGAGCAGTCGGTTTGCCGACAATTTTGCCGGTAACCCGAGTGCGCGCTGTAATTGCTGACGATTTGCGGCGCTGTCAGCACCGCCTGCTAATCCCATTTCGAACAAATCTGCCTTGGTTAGCCCGCATCCGTTTGCGGGTGATGTTATCTCATCCTCGAAGGTCGCACCCGCACGGCGCAACGCTTGCAAAATCACCGCATTGTCCACGCCCTCCACACCGAGCAGTCCTTCTTTAGAGGGTGCGGTTTTACGGCGTTCTTTGCCCGTGATTTCAGGGATATAAGCGTGCTTGATTTGTGCTTTATCCACCGCTCCACTCAAATACGAACGAATAACAAACCCCGCACCGTCGCTGTCGGTGAACACAATCAAACCGCGTTCACGCGCCATACGGCGTAGCAACTCTAATTGCTCCTCGTCCTTGAAAATCTGAAACCCATCGGTTTGCACGACGGTGGCATCGACTGCGGAATGTAGGCGAACGGCATCATACTTGCCTTCCACCACAATCACTTCTCGAATTCGTTGCATCACGCCACCTCACAGCAATTTTGCGATGGTTTCTTCCAACACAAACCGCGGTACTGCACGGGACGATTTGAGCAGTGTATCCGCATTCGCCAGAATTTCCAGTTTCTCACGCAACTGTTCCACCGAAAGCCGCGCCGCATCCTGTGCGGCATACCGCAAGCGAAATTCCTTGCGCGCATACGACGCCGCAAATGCTTGCGCCACCGCATCAGTGCCGACACCTGCCGTGCCCGCCACTTTTGCGCGGTACATATCCACGTACGTATTACTCAACACCGCCAAAATGGCAATCGGGTCTTCCCGTTGTTGTAACAAAGTGTGCAATATACCGTATGCCTCGTCATTTTTATGCCGCAAAATCGCTTTGGACAGGTCAAATACCTTTGCTTCCAAGTTTTTGGTGGCGGCTTTACGAATGGGCGCGGCGGTGGTTTCCCCGCCGTCTGCCAATGCAATCAATTTATCCAGTTCGTTGCCCAGTTGCAACATATTGTCGCCTACCTGCTCCACCAGCAATGCGGCATTCGCCGCAGACAACACACAGTTTCCGCGCGCCGCACGGGCGCACAAAGCCGCCGCCAGTTCGGTGGTAGTTTTCTTTTTAAATTGCACCACGGCACCGTTTTGATTAACCGCTTCAAACAACGCTTTCCAATTCGCGTTTTTGGTGGTCTGCGGTTGCAACTGCATATACATCAGCACCGTCACCGTCGTTTCGGGCGGATTTTCGAACAACGGCATCAACCGCCGGGCGGTATCCTCCGCCGTAAAATCCAGATCCCGTATTACCACGCATTTACGTTCCGCCATAAGCGGTAAAGCGTCTATCGCCTCTTCGATTTGGTCGAGAGTGGCGGTGTCACCGTCGAATTTAACCATGTTAAACCCGCCCATATCTTCCGATACGGCGGCCTTGGCAATCGCATCGGCGTAATAAGCGGTCAAATACGCTTCTTCCCCGTACAACAGATACAGCGGGCGCAATTCGCCCTTCAATTCCTGCCGTAAATCTTTTTCGGAAATTGCCATCTTACCACTCCTTTACAAATACAATCGTCCCGCATCCGCAAAATCGCCGCGTTCGGTAGTGCACAGTACCATTTCTCCGTTGGTCGCTGTCAAATGAATGGGATACCGTCCCCACGGCAGTTCCATCGTATGATACCGCACCGTATTAGGTGAACAAGAGAATACCGCACGCCTTGTCTCCAACAGCGAAACGCCCTTGGGTACGTCCCCGTATAACACAGCCAAGTGCATCTGCCGCCATGTTTGCGGCAACAGTGACGCATTGGCATCATCCGATGCCAATACAATATACGTTTCACCAAATCGTAACCGCCACCAACCGTTTATCGTTTCCAGCGTTCGATTTTCACCGAACGTGAAAGCGGCCGCGTCGGTAACGGCATATCTTGTTATGTCGGCAATGCCTGCCGTATAGTCTTCACCATCGGTGGCGTACACCACCGTATCCGCGGGGATAGCTTCCAAAAAGTCAGCGAGTGACGCCGTCACCGTCATATCTCCCGCAGTGACCACCAACACGTCCAACGCGCCCAATCCGCATCCGCATACATACCGTTTAGCAGACATCCACGCATCGTGCGAACCACCCGATACAATTGCCATATTACAATCGGCAGTCTCAATCACCGTTACCAAATCGTTTTCGGAATCCGCTACCCGCACGGTGACGGTATTACGGGTAAACAGTGTCAAACTCACTGTGCACAGCATCAGCAAAGCTACACCCGATACAGCCGCGCGCCGCAATCCCACACGCCCATACAGCAAATAGGCATAATAAGCGGTCAGCGGGATAATAGCGCACAAAACAGGAATGACCGCATACCGCAGTTGTAACTGTGCCACCGAAACTAAGGCAATTCCATGCGCTACCGCAAGCACCCATTTGGATACCAGCCCCGCAACGAAGAAAACACCTTTTGCCAACAAGGAACCAAATGGGAATATACAGAAAAGTCCACCCAGCAAACCGCAGCACAGCGCAATGGTAGTGGGATATACCGCCAACACATTGGCGAGCGGTGATAATACTGAAAAAGCACCGAACACATACGCGCAAATCGGCAGTGTAAAAGTCAACGCCGCAAGCGGCGTGCAAAGCGCCAAAACGAGCGTACGCAACCACCGATGCGTTCTTATCACGGCAAATGTATCACAAAGCCGCACCGCCAAGGGGCTGAACACAATCAAGCCAAGAGTTGCGGCAAAACTGAGTAAAAACCCGACGTCTCTTACAGCGTACGGATTTTGTAACATAATCAGCGATAACGCCGTTGCCAGTGAAGTGCGCGCATCCGCACGCACACGCAACGTCTGCCCGATAAGCAGAATGTGCAACATCACCGCAGCACGAATCACCGAATAGGTGAACCCGACCATCAGCATAAACAGCCAGATACACATAAGCGTGATAACCAAAGTGAAACGACGTTTGATTTTCAGCAATCGGGTCAACTGATGCACCGCACCCGCCAACACCGTCATGTGCAAACCCGATACCACCAACAAGTGCGACAAGCCGCTTTCTTGGAAATCGGCGGTAATCGCATCCGATAAAGCATCCGTTTCTCCGAGGCAAATACCTGCCAGAAAATCTCCCTCATTGCCGGGCAATACAGTATGTATGGCGGCAAGCATTTTATCACGCAAACCATCTGCCAAGCGTTGATACCAAGCACCGTTTCCCGCTGTCACTTTGGGCAAGCTCTCGGCATAAGCCAATATATAAATGCCGTCACCGTACAAATATCGATTGTTGTTTGACGGCGCATACAACGAAAAGGTGCCTTCCGCCTCGTCATACAGACGTATGGCACCGTCGGTTTGTGCAAACGATACGCAAAGGCGGGTACCCACCGATAACGTATCACTGCTCACCACCGAGGCAGTATACAATTTCCCGCCGTCAGACGGCAGTTGTGTGATGCGCAATACCGCTTTGTGTTCGGTATCCGCAAGGTTCTCTATCGGAGATACCGCAATGCGTTGATACGTATACAACAGTAACGAGCCACACAAGACTGCAAGAGCGATCACCGTCAATACCGACAGCCGTCTGAGTGCCCGCACACACAGTATAAACACCAACGCCGCACCGCCAAGCAATACGGCGCAGCACGCATACCCCACGTTGGTTGCCAACAGTACCGCTACGGTGGCAAACAGCGTGAGCGCGAAAACATATAAGGGTCTTCTCATTGTTTCAAAAGCATCAACCGTTTTTCTTTTTCGCCGCTTGTTTCATGCGTTGTTCTTGCGACAAAATCTTTTTGCGCAAGCGAATGGATAACGGTGTCACTTCCACCAATTCATCATCGTTGATAAATTCCAGCGATTGTTCCAAAGAAAGCGTGGTCGGCGTGGTCAAACGTAACGCTTCGTCCGAGCCGGAAGCACGCATATTGGTGACGTGTTTTTTCTTACAAACATTCACCGCAATATCCTCGTCCTTAGGCGATTGACCCACAATCATACCCTCGTATACAGGCACGCCCGCGCCCACAAACAATGTGCCGCGTTCTTGTGCGTTATACAAACCGTAAGTGCTGGTATCACCCGTTTCAAACACCACCAGCGAGCCTTGCACACGCTGCGGGATTTCACCCGCAAACGGCTCGTAGCCATCAAACACGCTGTTCATAATACCATTGCCGTTGGTATCGGTCAAAAACTGTTGGCGATACCCCATCAAACCTCTGGAGGGGATACGGAATTCCAGGTGGCTCACACCGGTATCGCGGGTACCCATATTGCGGATTTCCGCTTTGCGGGGACCGAGTTTTTCCATTACCGCACCGACATATTGTTCGGGCACTTCAATCATCAGCAATTCCATCGGTTCCAACAGATTACCGTTTGCATCCTCTTTATAAATCACCTGCGGACGGCTCACCGCAAATTCAAAGCCTTGACGGCGCATGGTTTCAATGAGAATAGACAAATGCAATTCGCCGCGTCCCGAAACCTCAAACGCATCGGTGGAATCGGTCTCTTTCACCCGCATACTGACGTTGGTTTCCACCTCTTTGAACAGGCGGTCACGCAAATTACGGCTGGTGACAAATTTACCCTCTTTCCCCGCAAACGGGCTGTTGTTCACCATAAACACCATAGAAATGGTGGGTTCATCGATGTTGACAAACGGCAACGGCTCCACGCAATCGGGGTCGCACGCCGTTTCACCGATATTGATATCCGCAATGCCTGTTACCGCAATCAAATCACCAAATGTTGCCGTTTCGTGCTCAACACGGCGCAATCCTTCGAACTGAAACAGTTTACCGATTTTGGCTCGTGCGGTGGTACCGTCGGCGCGGCAAACGGTCACGGCTTGTCCGTTCTTCACGCTACCGCGTTCTACGCGGCCGATACCGATTCTGCCAACATATTCATCGTGGTCAATGTTGGAAAACAAAATCTGCAACGGTGCGTCAGAGTCACCCTCAGGTGCGGGCACGTGTTGCATAATCGCCTCAAACAACGGCCGCATATCCCCGTTTCTTGCCTGCGGGTCAAGGGAAGCATAGCCATCTCTGCCCGATGCATATACCACCGGAAAATCAATCTGATCGTCATCTGCGCCCAGCTCGATAAACAAGTCGAGCAGTTCATCAATCACTTCTGCAGGACGCGCGCCGTCGCGGTCGATTTTATTGATGACCACCACCGGCGATTTACCCAGTCCCAACGCTTTTTTCAGTACAAAACGCGTCTGCGGCATACAACCCTCAAACGCATCTACCAACAAAAGCACGCCATCCACCATCTGCAAAATGCGTTCCACTTCCCCGCCGAAATCTGCGTGACCGGGGGTGTCCAGAATATTGATTTTGGTATCGCCGTACATCACGGCTGTGTTTTTCGATAAAATGGTGATACCACGCTCTTTTTCTAGGTCACCCGAATCCATCACCCGCTCCGCCACCTGTTCATTGGTGCGGAAAATACCGCTTTGGTGCAACATCTGATCCACCAAGGTGGTTTTGCCGTGGTCAACGTGCGCGATAATTGCTACATTGCGTAAATTTTCTCTTTTTGCCATGCTGAAAAACGCTTCCTTTTTACTAAAATGCATATATACGTATTATTTTACCATAAAGTGCCTTCGTTTGCAAGCATCCACTTACAAAATCCGTGCTGTTTATGTTGACACGCACCCGCTCACCGTATTTGCATAAACCCGTCGCACCGCACATACACTAAACCGGGTGATGCGCAATGAAACGAGATATACCACTATGGCAATTTGCGGGATTTGTACTATCCACACTGGGCGGAACACTGTTGCATTTTGTATATGATTGGACCAATGGGAGCATTTTTGCCGCGCCTTTTTCAGGCGTGAACGAATCGACGTGGGAACACATGAAATTGTTGTTTTTTCCGTGGTGTATTTTCACGTTGATACAAAACTTTTTCTTTAAAGGCTATCCGCATTTCTGGTGCGTTAAACTAAAAGGTATTACCACGGGACTGCTACTCATTCCCGTATTATTTTACACCTACAACGGTACGCTGGGCAAATCGCCCGACTGGTTCAATATCGCCATATTTTTCATAGCGGCGGCAGTAACGTCCATCGTCGAAGCAAGGGCATTTCACAACAAGCGTTTGCGGTGCCGTCATCCCAAACTTGCCTTTGCGATTATCTGTATGATTGGCATATCCTTTATCGTGTTCACGTTTGCCACGCCGCACATCCCACTGTTTGAAGACCCGCTGACAGGCACATACGGTTTGCAATGAACCCCCCGCACGCTTGACAAACAGTACCCCATGCTATAAAATGTACCTATATTCTACTATTGTGGGGTAAAAAGTATGTCTGCAATAAAAGTTTCTCTGGTGGTCCCCTGTTATAACGAAGAAAACAATGTGGCGGCTTTTCATCAAGCAGTCACAGCTGCGTTTGAGGGGAACATCGACGCATACGAAATTATTTTTATAAACGACGGCAGCAAAGATGCCACCTGGAAAGCCCTAAAACAGTTATACGCAGTGGACAAGCGGGTAAAGTTGCTCAATTTCTCCCGTAATTTCGGCAAAGAAGCCGCCATGTACGCCGGCTTGCAAAAAGCAAGCGGCGATTATGTAACGCTGATAGATGCCGACCTGCAACAACCGCCCGCATTGGTGCTGGATATGGTGCGGTTTTTGGAACAAAACGACCAATTTGACAGTGTCGCCATGTTCCAACAAGACCGCAGCGAAAGCAAAATCCTGGCCTTCTTTAAAAAATGTTTTTACCGCGTCATCAACACGTTGTGTGACATTAATTTTCATCAAGGCGCCAGCGATTTTCGCACCTTCCGCCGCACGGTTGCTCTGTCTATATTAGAAATGAAAGAATATTTCCGCTTTTCCAAAGGTATTTTTTCCTGGATTGGATTTGAAACCCACTATATGCCGTACGTAGCACAAAAACGCCATGCGGGAACCTCCACTTGGTCGTTTAAGAAATTGTTTAAATACGCCATTGAAGGCATCACCGCCTTTTCCACCGTACCGCTCAAAATTTCGGCTTACATCGGCGGCATCTGCTCAACGCTGTCCTTGCTGTATATGCTGGTGGTCATCATTCAAAAACTATTCTTTGGCATCGATGTCCCCGGTTATGCGACCTTATTGGTGGCAATACTGCTTATCGGCGGTATTCAGTTGGTGGTGCTGGGCATTATCGGACAATACCTCTCCAAAGTATATATCGAAAGCAAACACCGTCCTTTATTCGTTACAAAAGAATATCTTGATAATGAAACTGAATAAAAAGTGCTTGGCTGACGCCAAGCACTTTTTATTCTATTACAACTTGTAAAAACTCTATCCCGTAATACTGCGCCCTGCTCAACATACTTTCATCCACAATCTCACCGCACACGCCAATCGGCACGGCGGGCGGACAAGAAAGCGTAGGAGCGGCAAGTATTCTGCCCACACACCGTTCTGCCGGCAGCGTTTCGCTGACCGAAAACAGTGCCTTGCGTGCACACATCTTCACCTGCGGGCGCACCGTACAAGGCGGCGCAGTCAAAATGGGCGCCCTTTTTGGCAAGGCACACAACACGGTACACACCGCGCGCAAAGCCTCCTCACCATTTTGCGGGGTTAACATCATCACCGTATAATCGGGGTCGGAAAACTCACAAATGATACCGTTTTGCGCCAATCGCTCTGCCAATTGGTCACCCGTATATCCGTAAGATTTAGGGGCGATTGTCCATTTGAGCGGTTCATCCCCCACTATATGGTATCCCACGTCTGTCAGTCTCTGTTTATACGTTTCACACAGCACCGCAAACGCCGCCAGAGCATCCGCGTATCCGTCAGAGAGTTGTGCATTCGCCGCATCCAACGACTGCAAAATGAGATACGACGGACTGGTAGACGCAAACAGCGACATCGCCGTTTGTGCTTGCGCCGCAAACAGCGTCGGCGCTTCTTTTGCGATATGCAGGTACGCACCGCCCGTGAGCACCGACAACGTTTTATGCGCCGAGTCACAGCACATATCCGCACCCAACGCGAGCGGGTGCATATCCGTTTTCAAAAATTTCAAATACGCGCCGTGCGCGTTATCCACCAACAACAGCACGCCGTAACGACGGCACACCTCAGCCAGCGCGCCGATATCCGCCATATTCCCCAAATAATCGGGCGAAGTGATATACAGGGCGGTGGGACGGTGTTGTTGTAAATACGTTTCAAATGCCGCGGGCGTGACGATGCAGGACAGCATACTGTCCCCCTCGCCGTACAGCCAATCCACTTCTATATCCAGCAAAGCCGCCGCGGTGACAAATACCGCATGCGCATTGCGCCCCGCCGCAATCAGCGGGCGACTGCCGTTTGCGCGTGCATACAATGCCGTCAAATACAACATTGCGCGGATACACAGTGACGAGCCCTCGGCAGAATACACGGTTGTACCCGCGTCAAACAGGCTCGCCGCGTTTTGTTCACTTTGCGCGATAATACCGCGCGCATTGTATAACACATCCGCGCCCGCTATTTCGGTGATATCCCTTGCGTGCACCGTATCTCCGAGCCCTTTATGCCCCGGCATATGTAAACGAGTAACGTCCCTCTCGGTATACGCGTTTACGAAATCGCAAATCGGGGTGTTCATACCTCATCCTCCAAGGTTTTTGCTGCTTCCAGCATAATGGCACATTCCATACGTTTACGGAACAACTCACAGCCATATTCGTAAACGCCGGTCACCGAGCCGGTCGCGTGGTAGGCGTTGGCGGCGCAACCGCCCGAGCAATACAGTTTTGCCCAGCACTCGTGACACGCTTGGCGGGCATACACGTTACACGCCAAAAATTCCTCTTGAACGGCAGTGTTATGCACACCGTTAAATACGTCTCCCAGTTTAAATTTCTCGTCACCGACAAACTGGTGACAGGGATACAAATCGCCCCACGGCGTCACCGCCATATATTCGGTGCCTGAGCCGCACCCCGATACGCGTTTGTAAATGCAAGGACCACCTTTTAAGTCTATCATATAATGATAGAACGTGAACGGCTTGCCCGCGCGGTGTCTTTTGAGCATCAACTCCGCCAATTTTTCATACTGTTCCAGCACAATCGGCAAATCCTCGGCAGTCAGTGCAGACGGGTCATCTTGTGCACACACCACCGGCTCCATACTGAGTTCGGTGAAACCGAGGGAAAGCATCTGCTCAATATCCTTCAAAAAGTCGGGGTTTGCGTGGGTGAACGTGCCGCGCATATAGTAATTTTTATGACCGCGCGCCTCCACCAGTTTTTGGAATTTCGGCACAATTTTATCGTAACTGCCGTTACCCGCGTAATCCACGCGGAAACGGTCGTGTACTTCTTTTCTGCCGTCAAGGCTGAGCACCACGTTACTCATTTCGCGGTTGGCAAAATCAATGACGTCGTCATCAATGAGCACACCGTTGGTGGTGAGCGTAAACCGAAAATTCTTACCGGTTTCCTTTTCCCGCTCGCGAGCGTACACCACCAGTTGTTTGACCACGTCAAAGTTCATCAGCGGCTCACCGCCGAAGAAATCCACCTCTAAATTGGTGCGGGTGCCGGAACTGGCAATGAGAAAATCAAGCGCTTGCTTTCCCACCTCAAAACTCATCAGCGCGCGGTCACCTTGGTATTTACCTTGACTGGCGAAACAGTAGGAGCAATTGAGATTACAGGTGTGCGCCACGTGCAAGCAAAGTGCTTTGACCACGCCCGCGGTTTTGCGTTTGAGCGTATCTGCCATAGGCGCAAACGTATCGGGCGCAAACAGCGCACCGCTGTCTTTTAACGCTTCAATCTGCGCGTAGCAGTCCTCAACCTCCTCGCGGGTGACATCCGCGCGGTCGGCATATTTATCCAGTATGTACGCAACCAACGGTTCCCGCTCGGTCTGTTCAAAGCGTTCAATCATATCATAGGCGACTTCATCCACCACGTGCACACCACCCGAGCAAATGTCCAACACAATGTTCAGTCCGCCCAATTTATAACAATGTATCATGTGTATCCCCTACCGCTTTAAAATATCGAAAAAAGCCGCCTTTGCGGCGGCTTTTTAATACAGACAAACTTATTTGTCGGCCTTTTTGGACTCGCACTGCTGGTTAGCAATACCACAGCTGGTTTTGCAAGCAGACTGGCAAGAAGTCTGGCATTCGCCGCAACCACCACTTTTCGCGCTGTCGCAAAGGTTTTTGGTGTTCAAGGTTGTAATGTGTTTCATATCTGTAATCCTCCGAAAATCATATCTTTCTTGCATTATAACACAAGCATTTTTATAAGTCAAATAAAATTCACACGTTAGTATCGTTGTCATTGTGGACGGTGCAAGAACCTTTTTGACAGCCACAGCCTTGATACGGACACCCTATACACTTTTTACCGTTCTTTTTGCTTTTGTAAACATAAAAGCCCGCCACGGCGATAATCAGTATGACTACCGCAAGAATGATATAATCTACCATACCTATCCCTCACTTACACAGTGATTTTCTCACGCGCGGGGGCAGCAGTTTTAGCCATACGGTTACCGCGCACACACAGCCAAACCACCACAGCCGCCATCACCGACACCGCCAACAAGCCGGGAAAAAATCCCGCGCCCAATGTGCCGGTAGTAATCAGCGTACCCACTTGATACACAATAAAACCGGCCGTGAAACCAACGCTCAGTTGCAAGGCAATGCCGCCCCACAACCATTTTGCACTTTTCATTTCCGCGTTCATCGCGCCGATTGCCGCAAAACAAGGCGGGCTGAATAAATTGAACATCAAATACGCGAGCGCCGCCGCTTTGGTAATACCCATAGCCGCTGCGACCTGCATATCTGCTCCTTGTGCCATTGCAAGTTCGTCAAGGTCAAAAAGATTGGATATGCCAAAACAAACGGCAAGTGTACCCACCACGTTTTCTTTGGCGATAAAACCGGTGACAGCCGCTGCTGCCAACTGCCACGAAAGTACGCCCACAACAGGCACCAATATGTACGCCAGCGGCCCCGCGACAGAAGCGAGAATAGAGGTGCTTTCCATACCCTCTTGTACCGTCCGGAATGTCCAAGTAAAGGATTGCATCACTTGTATCACGGTGTTGCACAGCAAAATAATGGTCGCCGCTTTCACGATAAACGCCCAACCGCGTCCACACATCGAAATAAACGCACGCCACAGCGACGGAACTTTGTATTCGGGTAATTCCATAATAAAAAACGATTTTTTTGCTTTGTTACCGGTGATTTGGTTGACCAACAATGCACCGAAGAAAATGACAAAGATACCCACAAAGTACATAAGCGTACCGACCCACGACGCCTTTTTAAAGAACGCACCCGCAAACAAGGCGATGACAGGTAGTTTCGCGCCGCAAGGCATGAAAGGTGCGAGCATAGCGGTCGCTCTGCGTTCCCGCTCGTTTCGGATAGTGCGGCACGCCATCACACCGGGAATAGCGCAACCCGTACCGATTACAAAGGCTATAACCGATTTGCCGGACAAACCTACCTTTTTAAAGATAGGGTCAAGTACAACCGATACACGTGCCATATAACCGCAATCTTCTAAAAGTGCCATCAGAAAATACATCACCATCACAAGCGGCAAAAAGCCAATTACCGCAATTGCACCGCCAATAACACCATCGATGAGTAACGCATACAACAACGGATTAGCGTTTGTAAAGAAACTGCCAACCCAACTTTGAAAACTTCCCAGCCAAGCCGACAGCGTATCCGCCAAGAACGGACCTACCCAAGCCTGCGAAATTTGAAACACCAAAAACATCACAACGGCAAAAATCGGAATCCCCGCCCATTTATTTGTGAGCACGGCATCAATTTTGTCCTGAAAATTCTTGTCTTTGGTAAACACCTTGCGTATCTCTACCCGTTCCACGATACTGTTGACAAACACAAACCGTTGTCTGTCAGCCTCCTGCACCGCCGCTTTGTCGGTAAGATCGATATCTGCTTGCACATACGGCGCGGCTTGGGGTTTCCCCACCTGCGCCAACGCGGTACGCACCGTCTCCTCCAATCCTTTTGCAGAAGTGGAAACAGTAGGCAATACGGGGCAACCCAAGGCGTGCGACAACTTCTTTATGTCAATGGTGGTACCTTTTTTCTTATTAATATCCGCTTTGTTCAGTGCCACCACCATGGGAATACCCAATTCCAAAAGTTGCGTGGTAAAAAACAAACTGCGGCTTAGATTGCTCGCATCCACAATATTGATAATCACGTCGGGATTTTCGTTTTTTACGTATGCAGAGGTAACACCCTCCTCCGCGGTAAACGGCGACATGGAAT
>JAZOCQ010000089.1:0-1537 GCA_045596565.1 Acutalibacteraceae bacterium | reverse complement strand
ATCGGGAAAACACAAAATCTCCCCGATTTTTTCACGGCGAATGCCCAGTCCCAATATAGCGCCCAAAAAATCACGATGGGACAGTGAGGCGTTTTCACGATAGCGAAAGGTCAAAGGTGACAGCGGAAACAGTGTTACGTCCGGTTGCATAAAATCCGGAAAAACGCCTAGAAACACCCGCTCTGCATCCGTATGACCGCCCCACAGGTGCGGTACAACACCTGCAAATCGACGACAAAACGGCAACACCATTGCTTGTTGCCGTTCATCTAAAAAGCCGACAAAATGCGGATAATTGTATTTTTCACACAACTGCACGGCGTCTTCCACGCGTGCCAGTAATAAACGGTCCTCAGAAGTAGAGTCCATTGTTCTCCAATTCATCCAGTAAATCGCCCATCACACCCACATTGTAAGGGGTGATGATAAAGGTGCAGTTGGCAACCTTTTTGATTTGACCGTCATTCGCATACGCAACGCCGCTCAAAAAGTCCAAAATACGACGCGCCACATCTTTGTTAGCGGATTCCAAATTCAGCACCACCGTGCGTTTAGCATTGAGGTGGACAGCAACCGTGCTCGCATCGTCAAAGCGCTCGGGTTTGACCAACACAACCTGCAACTGTGCCGTTGCATGAATATTGACAACCTTATTATTCGACTTGCGCGGTTCTTCCTCCAAAGTCGCCATACGCGGTTTCTCTTTACGGGTGATGGTGGTTTCTTCTTCCTCCTCCATCATGACCTCATCTTCCATTTCGTCTTCAGGGGATTTGTTGATAGCGTCAACCAATTTATCCAGAAAACCCATTTTTCATACCTCCGTATTTTAATACTGTCTGTGGCCGAAAATGGCAGTGCCGACACGCACGGTGGTCGCACCCTCCAAAATCGCTTCAGTGTAATCTCCGGACATACCCATAGATAGTATTTGCATATCTATATTATCTAATTTTTTGTCACGAATGTCAACAAACATTTGATACATTTTTGAAAATATTTTTCTTCTTTCGGTTTCAGTTTCCAAAATCGGCGGAACGGTCATCAATCCGCGCACTTTCACAAACGGCATCGCCGTTATTTCGTGCAACAGTTCGTCCAACTCTTCCGGCAACACCCCCGCTTTTTGCGGCTCTCTGCCGATATTGACCTCCAAAAGGATTTCGGTCACCGTATCCAATGCCGCAGACGCTTTATTGACCGCTGATGCCACCCGTTCACTGTCCACCGATTGGAGCATATCCACCTTGCCGACAATGCTTTTCACTTTATTGGTCTGCAAATGCCCGATAAGATGGGTACAAACGCCATCCAACTGTAACGCATCGCGTTTGCTGAGAAATTCCTGTACGCGGTTTTCACCGATAGCCGTCACACCCGCCGCAATGGCTTCATTTATCAAATCAGCTGCCACCGTTTTGGTGACCGCTATCAATTCCACACTGTCAGTGGGTCTGCCCGCACGTATGCAAGCGGTTTCCATCTGTTCACGCACACGTTCGAGATTTTCTTTAACGAATGAGTTTGCCGTCATACA
>JAZOCQ010000088.1:0-2108 GCA_045596565.1 Acutalibacteraceae bacterium | reverse complement strand
AGAGAGATACCCACTGCGTTGGTCCATGTCAAATCCTCCTAATGTATGTTTTTCTCAACGAATATTAAATATGCGCGAAATGCCGACGGAACGGCATATTGTGCGAACAATTCCTGTTTTGTTACCAAACAATACCCTTGCATGTGCCATTCCACGTGCGTAAAAATATGTTTCGCGGGTGGCAACGGATATACCGTATCAGTCAAAACACCTTTATTTTCCAAAAACTTGCGTGCCGCTTGTTCGGTCGGTTCACCGTCGCAGTTAGGGAATTCATATAAACCGCCAAGCAAGCCGCTAACATCACGCTTATGCAACAAGATACGCGGTGGTTGCTCATTGGTCACCAATACAAATACGGTACGCGTCTCAATTTTACGCGCTTTTAATTTACGGCGCACCGGTAAACGAGCGGTGGCATCGTTTTTACGCGCAAAACAAACCTCTGCAAACGGGCACATTTCACATTTAGGCACGCCGTTAGGGACACAAATCGTTTCGCCCAACTCCATCATAGCCTGATTGAAAACGCCGGGAGAATGCGGCGGTAACAGTTGCGTTGCCAACCGTGTGAAAATCTTTTTACCCTTGGGTGAAAGCACATCCTCATCACAACCCAACAGACGCGCTAACACGCGCATCACATTACCGTCCACCGCGGGCACCGCTTCCTCAAAAGCAATAGATGCAATTGCACCTGCAGTATATTCCCCGATGCCGGGCAGTTTCAAGAGTTCTTTGTAGGTGTTAGGCAAATCCTCTTGCCCGTTTGCAATTAAAAATTTTGCAGCCTTTTGCAAATTGCGGGCGCGACTGTAATACCCTAACCCCTCCCATATTTTGAGCAATTCTTCTTCGGAAATTTCTGCCAGCGCGCGCACATTCGGCATACGCTCTAAAAAAGCGTGATAATGCGGAATAACCGCCTCAATGCGGGTCTGTTGTAGCATAATTTCCGAAATCCAAATACGGTACGGCGTTGGTTGTATGCGCCACGGAAGCGTTCTGTGATGCAGTTCATACCAACTCAACAACGCCGGTATCGCCGCTTTAACATGCAGAATATCCATGGCCACCCCTTAATAAAATATACTTATAATACAGTTTACCACAAAAACCAATGCAAATCAACAAAAAAAATCCTCCCGTTTTTAAAAAATGGGAGGATTTTTGAAAATCAATATTTACGCCAAACCATTTTATCCACAACGCCGGTATACGACTGGATAATTTTGACCACCTTTGTAGAAACATTTTCTTCCACATAATCCGACACCGGAATGCCGTACTGTTTATCCGCCTGCATGGAAACAGCCGTATCTACCGCTTGCAATAATGACTTTTCATCAATGCCCGCCAAGATAAAGCACGCCTTATCCAAAGCCTCGGGACGCTCGGTGGAGGTACGGATGCATACCGCCGGGAACGGACGGTCTATAGAGGTAAAGAAACTGGATTCCTCAGGCAGTGTGCCCGAATCAGAAACCACCGCAAAAGCGTGCATCTGCAAATGATTGTAATCGTGGAAACCAAGCGGTTCATGACATCTGACACGCTCATCTAATACAAAGCCGCTTTCCTCCAAACGTTTTCTAGAACGCGGATGACAGGAATACAAGATGGGCATATCGTATTTTTCCGCCATTTTGTTGATAGCGTTGAACAAAGATAAGAAATTCTTTTCAGTATCAATGTTCTCCTCGCGGTGAGCGGAAAGCAAAATATATTTCTTCGCCTTTAAGCCGAGTTTTGCAAGAATGGAAGAACGTTTGATTTGCGGTAAATTCTTATGTAACACCTCTGCCATTGGAGAACCGGTGACATAGGTACGTTCACGCGGTACGCCGCATTCTGCAAGATACCGCCGCGCATGCTCGGAATATGCCAAATTGACATCCGAAATGATATCCACAATACGGCGATTCGTTTCCTCCGGCAAACATTCATCTTTACAACGATTGCCTGCTTCCATATGGAAAATCGGGATATGCAATCGCTTAGCTGCAATCGCACTCAAACACGAATTGGTATCCCCCAAAACCAGCAATGCATCCGGTTTGATTTGACTCATCAACTTATAAGAGCAGTTGATGATATTACCTACAGTC
>JAZOCQ010000087.1:0-2534 GCA_045596565.1 Acutalibacteraceae bacterium | reverse complement strand
CGAGCACCATCACCATCATCATCATGCCGACGAGGTGTTTACCAGCTGGGGCAAGGAAACCGCCCGCCGTTTTGATGCTGCGCAACTGCGCGATATGGTAGCCGCTTTGGTGGATGAAGCGCGATTTGGAACGGTGTTGCGTGCGAAAGGTATTGTGCAGGCGACCGACGGTAGTTGGTTACATTTTGATTACGTGCCGGGTGAACCGGACGTGCGTGAGGGCTGTGCGGATGTCACCGGCAGATTGTGTGTGATTGGCGCCGATTTGCACAGCGAAGCACTGGCAGAGCTGTTTGGAATCGAGGAATGAGTATGGAAATACCTGTATATATATTTACCGGCTTCTTAGAGGCGGGTAAAACCCGTTTCATTCAGGAAACCTTGGAAGATAAACGCTTTAACAGCGGTGACCGCACGCTGTTGTTGTTGTGCGAAGAGGGCGAAGAGGAATATGACCCTACACGGTTTGCTTCGCCTTATGTATACATAAGAACGGTGGACGACCCCTCGGCGTTTACGGCTGAAAATCTCACGGCTTGGGTGAAACAAAATCGTTGCTCTCGCGTGATTGTAGAGTATAACGGTATGTGGCTGCTCGCGGCATTGTTTGAGAATATGCCGAAAAACTGGGTAATTTATCAGGAGTTTATGTTCGCGGATGCCAACACGTTCATTGCGTATAATACCAATATGCGCGCACTGGTGGTGGATAAATTAAATACTTGCGAGTTGGTGGTGTTTAACCGTTATACCGATGCTGTGGACAAAATGACGTTGCATAAAATTGTACGCGGTACCAGCAGAAGAGCGGATATTGCATACGAGTCTCCCGATGGCGAGGTGGACTATGATATGATTGAAGACCCTCTGCCGTTTGACGTCAACGCTCCTGTTATCGAAATTGCGGACAGCGATTATGCGTTGTGGTATCGTGATTTGGGCGAGAATATGGACGCGTATGATGGCAAAACGGTTGCTTTCAAAGGTATCACCATGCAGGAAAAGAAACTGGGGAATACCGGTTGCGTGATTGGCAGAGATGTGATGACCTGCTGTGTAGATGACATCACGTTTGCGGGTCTGGTTGCCAATTTGCCGCAAGGTGTCAGCATCACGCATGAAAATTGGGTAAAGGTAACAGCGAAAATGCAATTGGTTGATCACCCGATGTACGCACGCCGTGGGCCTGTGTTGACGGTGTTGTCTATGGAATCCTGTGACCCGCCCGCACAACCTGTTGCCACTTTCTTTTAAAACATACGAAAAACCTCGGTGCTAGGCACCGAGGTTTTTTATTTTTGCATATATTGTTTGATAGCTTCGAAAGATTGGTCACTGATATGATGCTCGATTTTGCAGGCATCCTCGGCAGCAATTGCGGGGTCTACACCGATTTGCACCAAAAAACCGCTGAGCAAAGTGTGCCGCTCGTAAATTTTCTCTGCGATTTCACGTCCTTCGGGTGTCAAAGAGAGGTGTCCGTCGGCATCTGCTACCACATAGCCGCCCTCTTTGAGCAGTCCGATAGCGCGGCTCACGCTGGGTTTGGAAAATCCCATGTATTCGCCGATGTCAATGGCACGCACGCCACCTTTCTTAGAAAGAACCAGCAACGTTTCCAAATACATCTGTCCGGATTCTTGCAAATGCACGAAACAACCCCCTTTCAGTATACTCCCAATAGTATACCACACATGGTTTTGTATTGCAAGCAAGTTTATTCGATAAAAAAATCACAAAGTCTGCAAAAAAGACTTGTGCTTTTTTTGAAAATCATATATAATAATTTTAATTTGGGCTTTTTGTCCGTAATATATCGGAAAGGATTTGTTTAGTATGAAAAAGTTTAACATTACCGTCAATGGCACCGCTTATAAAGTAGAGGTTGAGGAAGAGGGCGCTGTTGCGGCCGCTGCCGCACCCGCACCCGCTGCTGCACCCGCACCCGCTGCTGCGCCCGCACCCGCTGCTGCGCCTGTTGCGCCCGCCGCTGCGCCTGTTGCGCCCGCCGCTGCCGGTGCTACGCAGGTGACCGCGCCGATGCCCGGCACTATTGTGAACGTACCGGTCAAAGCCGGCGATGCCGTGGCCAAAGGTCAGGTTTTGGTTGTGTTTGAAGCGATGAAAATGGAACAAGAGGTTATGTCTCCCTGTGACGGCACCGTTGCGTCTGTGAATGTCAATCAGGGCGAAAACGTAGAGACCGGCAAACTCTTGCTGACTCTCAACTAAAATCGCTTGTTTGAAAGGATGAACTATATGGCAAAGGTCGGAATTACCGAAACTATTTTGCGTGACGCGCACCAGTCGCTTATCGCAACCCGTATGTCCACCGAGGAAATGTTACCCGCGTTGGAAGCGCTGGATAAAATCGGCTTTCATTCTTTGGAATGCTGGGGCGGCGCTACTTTTGATGCTTGCTTGCGTTTTTTGGATGAAGACCCGTGGGAGCGTTTGCGCACGCTGAAAAAGCATATGCCCAACACCCCCTTGCAGATGTTGTTCCGTGGCCAGAATATGCTCGGCTATCGTCA
>JAZOCQ010000086.1:0-6654 GCA_045596565.1 Acutalibacteraceae bacterium | reverse complement strand
ATGTGAATTAACGGGTAAAGTGTTTCTTGTTTCGTTGTTTAATTTTCAAGGTCCTACACACTGTTTTTCGCGGTATCCCGCGAGACAGCTTTGTTATAATACCACCACTTTTTCACTTTGTCAACACTTTTTTGCAGATTTTTTTAAAGTTTTTTAAAAGTTTTTTTGACTTGTGTTTTGGGCGTTTTTCAAGAACAATATATTGTGTTTTAAGCCTTACAACTGCATGTGTCGCGTGACGATTCCCGCCGTCGAAATATCGGCAATCCCGTACCTGCCGTCCCGCAAACTGCCGGGGTTGAACAGGTAGACACCGTCTGCATATTCTGCATACGGGAAGTGGGTGTGACCGAACAATGCGAGTTGCACCCCTCGTTCGAGCGCCGCGAGGTGATAGGTATACACGCCGCCTTTTACCCCAAACGTGTGGCCGTGGGCGCACAGCACTTTTTTGCCGGCTACCGTTTCCAAGCGAACAGTGGGTGCATCACAGCAAAAATCACAATTGCCTGCCACCGCATAAAACGTATGGTCGGGGAACGCATCTTTTGCCGCTTCCATTTCACGGTTACCGTCGCCCAGATGGAAAACGGTGGTGATATCAGAATGACGCAACAGCACTTCCCGTAATTTGCGGGTGTCACCGTGCGAATCCGAAAGTATCAAAATACGCATCATATTCCTCCTTTGGCTTATATATAATGTAATAATATATAGAAAGGGTTGATTGATATGGGTAATACACAACTCACGCCGCAACAATTGGAGGCGCTGCTCAAATTCGCCTCATCCAAACTGGGTATTTCACAAGAACAGTTGGCACGCACCGTACAGAGCGGTAATCTCGACGAATTGGGATTATCTCCCGACAGCACCCGCAAATTAAACGGTATGATGGGCGGGGGCGACCCGCAGTCGCTGTTACAATCTCCGCAAGTACAGGCGTTACTGACGCAGTTATTAGGGGGGCAATCGAAATAACATGGCAGACATCGGCGAAAAACTGCAAGAATTGCTGTCCTCCCCCGACGGTATGCAAAAACTGCAAAGCGCAGCAAGTCAGTTGCAAGGGATTTTGGGCGAGGACACCGATATTTCTTCTCTGTTGTCGGGACTGCAACCGCTGACGCCCCCGCAACCGACGCCAACGCCATCAACGGGCGGGTTTGACTTATCCCTACTCACCAAAGCCGCGCCATTTCTCTCCGCCATGCAGCAAGAAGACGACAGCGCCAAACTGTTAAAAGCGTTGCGTCCGTATATGCACGGAGAACGGCAAAAACGGCTGGATGATGCGCTGGAAATTCTTAAATGGTTACGACTGGCGACCATGCTCAAAGAACAAGGGGTGTTATAATGGATGACAACCTGCTCGCTATGCAACAAGCGGCGCAAAAACGGGTACAGCGTATGCAGGAACGCTCACGGCAGTTGTGCGGCGGTCCGACGTTTGGGGAATCGGCGGTTTTACCCGCCAAAAAGACGAAAGACACCCCCAAAACAGACGAACGTATGCTTTTGCTGTTACTGATTTTAATGCTGTCGCAAAACGGCGGCAGTAAATTGTTGTTGCTGTTGTTGGGGTATTTGGCGTTATGAGAAAAACGAGCAGGGCAGATGCCCTGCTCGTTTTGTTATTCCGGTTTATACTAAGCGGGCGGCAATCGCATCCAAAAACTCCATAGAATTGACCGCTTGCTTTTCGGGCAGGGTGGACAACAGATAGAGGTCTTTGGTCATCACACCGCTTTCAATCGTATCGGTGGTGGCTTTTTCCAATTTATCCGCAAACGCGGCAAGGTCAGAAAGACCGTCCAGCTCCGCACGCTTGCGCAAAGCACCCGACCACGCAAAAATGGTTGCAACCGAGTTGGTGGAGGTTTCTTCGCCTTTCAAGTGGCGATAGTAATGGCGGGTAACGGTGCCGTGCGCCGCCTCGTATTCATAGTTGCCGTCGGGAGACACCAGCACGCTGGTCATCATGGCAAGCGAGCCGAACGCCGTAGCGACCATATCGCTCATCACGTCGCCGTCATAGTTTTTGCACGCCCAGATGAAACCGCCTTTGGAACGCACCACGCGGGCAACCGCGTCGTCAATCAAGGTGTAGAAATATTCAATACCCGCTTCTTCAAACGCCGCTTTATACTGCGCCTCGTAAATTTCGGCAAAAATATCTTTAAAGCGGTGGTCGTATGTTTTGGAAATGGTATCTTTGGTGGAGAACCACAAATCCTGTTTACAGGACAGCGCATATTGGAAGCAAGCGTGCGCGAAACTCTCGATAGAGGCGTCGGTATTATGCATACCCATCACGATACCGTTGCCTTTAAAATCGTGGATAAGGGCGCGGGTCTCGTTGCCGTCTTTATCGGTGAGTACCAGTTCCGCTTTCACGCCGTCGGGCGCGCGCAGTTCGGTGTTGCGATAAATATCGCCGTAGGCGTGACGCGCCAACACAATGGGTTTTTCCCACGTGGAAACGGTGGGCGTAATGCCCTTGACCACCACCGGCGCACGGAACACCGTACCGTCCAACATCGCACGGATAGTGCCGTTGGGGCTTTTCCACATTTCCTTTAACTTATATTCTTCCACGCGTTGTGCGTTGGGGGTGATGGTGGCACATTTGACGCCGACACCGTATTTTTTAATGGCGTTGGCGGCGTCTACCGTCACTTGGTCGTTGGTTTCATCACGATAGGGCAACCCCAAATCGTAATATTCGCATTTCAAGTCCACAAACGGCAACAGCAATTTCTCTTTAATTGCCTGCCACAAAATGCGGGTCATTTCATCGCCGTCCATCTCAACGAGCGGCGTGGTCATTTGAATTTTTTGCATAGTATATATACCTCCAATGTGAATTACCGAAGCTCTGCGGCTGTAAAAGACAAGGGTGCGCCGAACGCGCCGCCGTTAAACGGTCGCACCGTGATACCGCGCGCGTCGGGGGAAACCCCGTAATAGCGGGTATAAAATCCAAGCGGCAAACAAGGCACGGTATCCGCAAGGTACGCTTCCAATCGCTGCACTGCGTCGATATCTTCGCCCGCTCCCGCATACAATGTATCATACGCGGTATCCGCAAACCGCGCGAAATTCCCGCGCGGCGCAGTAGAAATAAATATTTCCAGATTTTCTTTGGCGGTAGCGCCGTTGCCCACCACCGTGTGCACCGCCATTTCATAATTGCCCGCCTGCACACGCGCGGCAAGCGTGTCCACACTGACCAATTCGAGCGTACACGAAATGCCGAGGTTTTTAGACAGCGATTGCACGATATACCTCGCGAGGTTGGCGTTTTCGGTATCATCCGCCGCCAACAGTTTGAACGTGGGCGGCGTTTCCAATCCCAAAGCAGTCATACCCTCTTGCAACTGCGTCTTTGCCGCCGCGGTATCGGTTTTGAAAAGCGTGACGTTTTGCGCCTGCGTATACGGTTTGCCGTTCGCCGTGGCGGCGGGCGGTACAAACCCGCTCGCGGGGGTATACCCCGTAGGCAAACTGCCGCGCAACGCATCCCACTCCACCGCAAACGCCAGCGCTTTGCGGATGGCGGTATTTTGCAAGGTGGGGGTAGCGGTGTTAAACCACAGACATTGTACGGCATCCTGCAAGCCTACGAGAGAAATGCCCGCTTTAGCGGCATCCTCCAACAGAGAAGTGGGCACAGCCGCCGCATCCAGCGCGCCTTTTTCGAGTAAACCATAGTCCTCCTCTTGCGATTTAGACACAGCATATTTCACCGACGCAGGCAACACGTTTTCCGCATCGTGGTAATGTTCATTTTTCCGCAACGTGACCGACACGCCGTGGTCCCATCCCGACACGTAAAACGCACCGTTGGAAAGGGTATATCGTTTTTCCAACCCGTATCGCCCGCCCGTGTATGCGAAAAATTCACGGTTACACGGCATGAACGCGGGAGTGGCGAGCGTTTTCAGAAATCCGCTGTCGGCTTCCGATAAAGTGATGACCAACGTTTGCTCGTCCACCGCCTTCACACCCAGCGCGGAAAGCGGCATCTCTCCCGCCAGCACAGCGGGAGCGTTTTGAATGTTGAGAAGCCATTTTGCGTGGGGTGAATTGGTGGTGGGGTCAGCGGTGCGGCGAATGCCGAACAGGAAATCTTGCGCCGTTACCATCACAGGCTCTTCAAATCCCGTTTGCTCACCGCGCACCGACACGGTACTCCAATACGAAGTTTTCAACGTGAACGTATAGGTCAAACCGTCTTCGGACACGGTCCAATCGGCGGCGCCCGCCGTAACGGTACCGTCTGCTTGCACGCGGGTCAATCCCTCGAAAGTGGCGTCCAGTACCGCAAGGGACGCGGCGTCATTTGCCGCTTGCGGGTCGAGATGGGCGGGCTCTGCCGACAGCGAAAACCCGAAACTGTCCCCGCCGCGCGCTTTGCAACCGCACAAACCGCCGACTGCCAGTGTAGCCGCCGCTATCAACGCCAGACATCGTTTGCCGCGTTGCATACGCACCCGTCCTTCCCTTTTTTCACTATTATACAAACTTTTTATGTGTTTAGCAAGGGAAAAAGCGCCTTTTATAAGATTTTTTTGGCAACGCTCGCAGGGTGGTTGAAAAACCAAGAAAAATGTACTATACTGAATGTACCTTGAACAAAAAGGAGGGTATCAGCGTGTCCAGAGAATGGTATATCCGCACCGATACGCGGCATATTCAAGATACCTTTGGCGACATTGATGCCACACCGCTCACCTTGGCGGAAAAGTGGCGACAAAACCGCAAAAAAATTATCACCGGCACGCTCGGCGCTATACTGGGCATACTGCTGTTCGTTTTCTCGTTCCCCGTTTTATTTCCGAAAAATACCGCCGATTATACGGTGACGGTTGCCACCCAAAACTTGCTGTCCGCAAAAGCGCAAACCGCTCTCAGTGACGCTCTTGCCGCTTGCGGCGAAGACCGCAACGGCGACGGTAAGATGGAAATCGAAGTGCGGGCATTAGCGGTAGGGCTCGCCGAGGAAGGCAAGCGTAATGTCCCGCTCGAACAACTGATTCTCACTTTCCAAACCGACGCCTATACGTTGCTCGCTATGGAACCCTCCGTATATGAACGGTACGTCAAAGCGTATACCGACGAGGATGCGGTTTTATTTGCGCCGCTCGGGGCGGACGATAATCTGTTCGTGCAAGCGGAAACGGAGGATTGCCCTGCATTGCTGTGGGGGGTGCGCGCGTTACCCGCTGAAAACGACAACGCGGCAGCACATCTCGCCTTGCTGGAACGGTATGTCGATAATTTGTTTTGACATATATCGACAAATGTGCTATACTCAATTGTAAACAAAGTATGAACGCGGAGGAGAATGTATGAGAGCCGACGGCAAAAGACTCAGAAACGTAGACCCGATATATACCATAGTACCGCATATTATGACCGAGCGTCACGACGCGATGAATATGATAACGCTGGATTTACCGCTGGAGCCTATGCAGAAATATATCCGCAGAAAAGCGGAAGAAGGCGTCAAAATTTCCCATATGATGGTGATTTTGGCGGCGTACGTGCGTGTGCTGTCTCAGTTCCCTGCGCTCAACCGCTTTATCGTCAACCGCAAAGCATACAAGCACAAAGATATTACGGTCAGTATGGTGGTGCTAAAAACCAATTCCCGTGAAGACGAAACCATGTCCAAGATTTACTTGGAACCTGCCGACACCATTTTTGACGTCAAGGAAAAAGTCGGACAATATATCGACGAAAACCGTAAATACGACAACGACAACAGCACCGATAAAATCATCAAAGCACTGCTTCGCATTCCCGGTCTGTTGCGCGGTGCGGTTTCGGTGCTCAGATGGGCGGATAAGCACGGCTTGTTACCCAACGCCATTGTGAAAGCCAGCCCGTTCCACGCAAGCTTGCTCATCACCAACTTGGCAAGTATCCGTACCAACCACATTTTTCATCACGTGTACGATTTCGGTACCACCAGCATCAGTATGGCGCTGGGCAATATGCGCGAGGTGCCCCGCCGTACCATTGACGGCACCATCGTGCACGACCGTTGTATACCCGTAGGTATGGTAATGGACGAACGCGTCGCGTCAGGCAGTTATTTTGCGCTGGCGTTCCGTGCGTTCAAACGGTATATTACCCATCCCGAACTGCTGGAAACCCCGCCCGAAAAAGTGGTGGAAGATATTAACTAAAAGAAAAACGCCTACGCTTTGCGTAGGCGTTTTATTATGTATAACGTTATAAAGTTTGCCAGTAAGCCGAGTGGTGCACCCCCGATTTCGAATGGACGGGAAAGCACAAATTCCCACACACAAACCGTGACAAAACCCGCCGTCACACCACCGAAAAAAGCGGCGGGCGGGGCAGTTTTTCCGCGCAACGCCAAAATGAGCGGCGGTACCAACAGCGGACACCAAAACGTATACGAAATTTCTAAAATGGTGAATACACCGGGAATGAGCAACGCCAGTGCCACTGCGACAACACCGGTTAAAAAATTGGTGTAGCGCAACAAACGCAACTGCGTTTTATCCGGCATATGCGGGAAGAACGGCAACACCACGTCGCGGGTGAGACTCACCGCCGCGCCGTTCAAAAAGCCGTCGGCGGCAGACATTACCGCCGTGTGCTTCATTATTACCTTTTCGC
>JAZOCQ010000085.1:0-17196 GCA_045596565.1 Acutalibacteraceae bacterium | reverse complement strand
CATAGGTTTCAAATTCGATTTCCTTTTCCAATGCTTTTACTGCCGTTTTTATGCTGTCGAAATAACATATATAAGCCGCAATCTGCTCGTCTATTGCTTTCATTCGCGCATTGAAACTTGAAATCTTTTGCCGCATTTGGTCGGTAGACATCTGCGGTAATGCCAATCGACAACTGTTCAAAGAAGCTACGACTGCATCTTCCATTTCCAAACCGGAATCGTAAAGCAAGAACTTGACAGACGATTTGGTCGCTTCGAGTTTTACGGTTTTTAAACCGTCGGGCAGTGCTTCATACTCGGACTTCGCCATTTCATAAAAAGAAACTTTGATTCCCTTCGCCTCTAAGTCGCTAATACTATCCGGCTCAACATCTCCCCAATTTTTCAGACGGTCAAGTTCCGAACTGAAAGCAATCCGCTGGGCCTGACACTGCTTTTTCTCTTCATTAAGCGTTGCAATTTCATTTGCGACCGACAAACTTTCTGTGGTGCTCAAGTCTTTTTGCACTGCATTTTTCTGTTTCCCTATGGCAAACGCCGCATTTTCGAGCAGCGCAATCTGTTCATAAAATTCTGCAAGCCGTTCGCCCGAACCTTCTGTAATCTCAATATGGATAATCCCTAATTTGCGAAGTTTTTTGAGCACTTCGTTCTTTTGGCATCCTCTTATAATAAGCGATACTTTTTTCATAGGCACTATCATAATGAATAAACCTCCTTTTCGGAAGCCACAGCATTACGAAGGGCTATCTTTCGTTTGGATATTTTCGAACGCACCACGGCACTGACCTGTTGGTCTGCCATATAAATGGATATTTTTTTGATATTTTCCTCAGTTTCAGGGATTTTTACCTTTTCAAACAGATTGACTCTTTGCGAGGTTGCAAGCAACTCCATCTCTAACAGCCTAACCTGTTCATCCAACACTTCCGCCTCCAAATCGAGCGACATTGCCTTTTCCATGTGGTTTGCGGCGATGTCCACCCAAAGAGGCGTTTGATAAAGGTCATACTCCCCTCTCGCAAAATCCGCGCCCTCAAACGTTGGAATATCCACGCCTGCGATATTGCCTGTCCCCTTACGAATATTGCTGACGGTTATAATTCCTTTTGGGAAAGCATCCTCTTCGCTGAAAACAGCAATCCATTCCCTAAACCCAAATTCAAGGGTTTCTCTTTCTTTTCTCACTGCCTTAGCCTTGGCTTCAATTGTGCGAATTTCCGATTGGAGCTGTTGCTTTTTCAGTGTCAGAGTAGGCAAATATCTGCGGTACATTTTAAGTGCGTCCTTTTGTACCTTCAACTCATTTTTCGTTAGTTTGATTTTTGCCAAAACCACAGACCTCCTTAACCTTTAGGCCAAAATTCATCCGTAAGGTCTGATTTGATTCCGGTTTCATCTTTTTCAAAGCAATCAGACAAAATATCCCATCCCAAATCCAGTGCATCTTCGAGCGGAAGATTGACGGACAGTGACATCAGTTTGTTTTCAAAAAGTTCGCCGTATCTCAGCAATTTTTCATCCCAGCGACTCATGGAAAAGCCCATGTTTTTCTTTTCAAGCGTTTCCTTATAGGACGCATACAAACGTATCATTGCATCCATAAGCGCACGATGGTCTTTTCTCGTTTTGCCGTTTACGTTTTGTTTCAGTCGAGACAGGGAACCGAAAGGCTCAATACGTCCGCCTTTCAGGTAATACTGCCCTTCGGTGATATACCCCGTATTATCCGGAACGGGATGTGTTACGTCGTCGCCGGGCATCGTTGTGACCGCCAAAACGGTCACCGAACCGGAATTCGCAAAGTCAACCGCCTTTTCATAACGTGCAGCCAACTGAGAATATAAGTCGCCCGGATAACCACGGTTTGACGGAACCTGTTCTTGCGTGATGGCGATTTCCTTCATGGCGTCGGCAAAGTTGGTCATGTCGGTCAGCAATACCAACACGTCTTTGTTCTGCAACGCAAACTGTTCCGCAACAGCCAATACCATATCGGGAATCATCATACATTCAACGGTAGGGTCGGAAGCCGTGTGCACAAACATAACCGTTTTACTCAGCGCACCGCCTTTTGAAAGCGCATCCTTGAAATACAAAAAGTCATCATATTTCAATCCCATGCCACCAAGCACAATCACATCTGCATCTGCCTGCATTGCGATACGCGCAAGCAGCTGATTATACGGCTCACCGGAAATGGAGAAAATGGGCAATTTCTGAGAAACAACCAATGTATTGAACATATCAATCATCGGAATATTGGTTCTCATCATTCTGTTGGCGAGAATACGCTTAGTGGGATTAACGGAAGGACCGCCGATTGGTTTCATATTTTCCGTAAGTGCAGGGCCATTATCTCTCGGCTCTCCCGAACCATTGAATATACGGCCTAATACATCTTCACTAAACGATACGCGCATTTCGTGACCGAGAAAACGCACTTCATCTCCTGTTGAAACGCCCTGACCGCCGGCAAAGACCTGCAAGGATACAATATCTCCCTCGATTTTATTAACCTGCGCCAGAGATTTGCCGAAACGGGTATGAATCTGCGCCAATTCCTTGTATTTCACATTCTCTGCACGGACAGTGATAACGTTACCGGTAATGGATTCTATTCGATTATATACTTTATTCACTCTCATTCACCGTCCTTCAACAGCTTTTCAGTGGATGCAACCAATTTGCCGTCACCTTTATGATATAATGCATCAATCTCTGCTTCTGCGTTTTTAAAAGATTCGCTCTCAAACTCGGTATAATTCCAGTCAATAAATTTTTGGCGCATACGATTAAAAAAGCTTCTGGCGTCATCTTTATCCTGAACGACATACTGACTACCCAAAACGTATACCAACTTATCAATCACATAGCGTTGCCGTGTTTTCCCGCAGTTTGCCTCCACCAAATCAAAGGAGTTTTGCTGCAAATACACCGCATCGAGCATTTCGGATTTTAAATAGGTAATATAATCCAAAAGTGTGGTACCTTCTTCGCCGACAACCTTCATCATCGAACCAATTTCGTCACCATGATGAAGAATGCTCTTGCAAAAATCTAATTTTTCCTTGTCGATAACGCTGTTATATTTCGACCAGGAGATAAGCGGGTCAATGGCGGGATACTTTCTCGCATCCGAACGTTCACGGGAAAGGCCGTGAAAAGCACCTACAACCTTTAAGGTCGCCTGTGTTACCGGTTCTTCAAAGTTACCGCCTGCAGGGGATACGGTTCCGCCAATTGTGACAGAACCGGTGCTGCCGTCAGGCAAACGAACGTACCCCGCTCTTTCATAAAAAGCCGCAATATACGATTCCAAATACGCGGGGAAAGCTTCTTCACCCGGTATTTCTTCCAGTCTGCCTGACATTTCACGCATCGCTTGCGCCCAACGCGACGTTGAGTCTGCAAGCATAAGCACGTGAAGTCCCATCTGTCGATAGTACTCAGCAAGTGTTACCGCAGTGTAAACCGAAGCCTCTCGGGATGCAACAGGCATAGAAGAAGTGTTACATATAATAATGGTGCGTTCCATCAGCGAACGTCCGGTTTTGGGGTCGCTCAACTCGGGGAACTCCGTGAGCGTTTCGACAACTTCGCCCGCACGCTCGCCGCAAGCGGCGATAATCACGATATCGACATCCGCATATTTTGACGTGGTATGCTGTAATACCGTCTTACCTGCGCCAAACGGGCCGGGAGTACAATAGGTTCCGCCTTTTGCTACAGGGAAGAAAGAGTCGATAAGACGCACTTTGGTTTCCATTGTTTCAACAGGTGCCAATCTTTCACTGTAACATTTCACCGCGCGTTTAACCGGCCACTTAAAAGACATGGATATGGGAATTTCGCGGCCTCGCTCATCCGTTATTACCGCGATAGTTTCTTTGATGGTATATTCGCCCTTTGGAGCAATGGACTTTACGGTATAGTTCCCAAGCAGATAAAAAGGAGCAAAGATTTTATGTGTAAATGGACCTTCGGGAACAGTTCCGATATACTCGCCCGCACGAATACTGTCGCCAACTTGCGCAGTGGGTGTAAACTCCCATTTCTTTTCCGCGTTAAGCCCGTCTGCGTAAATGCCCCTCTCCAAAAACCAGCCTGCCTGCTCTGCCAAAACAGGGAGCGGATTTTGCAGGCCGTCATAGATTTGACCAAGCAAACCGGGACCAAGGTCTGCCGAAAGCATTTCTCCGGTAAATTCTACGGTATCCCCGCACTGAATACCATCGGTCATTTCATAAACCTGTACTTGCGCTACATTGCCTTTAATACGAATAATCTCACTTTTAAGGGCTGTATCGCCTACCAATACATAGCATATTTCATTCATGGAAACATTGCCGTCAAATTCTACCGACACTAAGTTTCCGTTTATGCTTATCACTTTTCCTTTATTATCGGTCATTGTTTTGCCTCCAGCTTATCTCCGTTTATAATGGAGTCATATATATTCTTGTATGCTTGTTCTCCGGCATTTGTATCAAACCGCCTTATACGAAGAAGCAGTTTTAATTTCAGCCCGTAATAGTAGACATACCCCTCTGAAAAATTGTCCAGGGGCTTGAGCGTTTCAAGAATTTCCAAACGATAACGGTTTAGATATTTTTCCGCTTCCATCGGATTTTCCATTTCCATTACAGTGTTTGCCGCTTTAATATATTCTACGGGCAAAATTCTGTTTCCCGTATCAAATGCTTTTTTCATTTTATCTGCCCGCACTTTACCCAACGCAAATCGCAAATTGCGTTCGCTTTCGTTAAAGTCGTCAATCAAAGCCGAACCCGAACCTACCGTATTTTTCGGAGGAGACAAAGTAATTTTTTTCAAAATCTCCTGCGACCTTTTGCCCAAAAAACGATGGCAAAGCTCCGCAAATCGTTCTTCCGTAATCGGAAGCGGAGAGTTTTCACTTATCCCATCCAAAGATGGCAACTGCGAAATTAAATAATACTCAGCCATAATGATTACTCCGCCTCTTTCAAAAGCTTAGTAACTTTAGGGCTAAGATAAGTTGAAAGCATATCTACAACCGCCCCTGCAGAATAATCATAGTATGCGCTGCCATTGTTAACTGCAATGCGAAATCCGCCATCAAAATTATCGTTCGCCTTCAGCGTGATGCCGCCTAACATTTTTTCTTTCAGAGCCGCCAGTATGATTTGTTCCAATTTATTCAGGTCCTGCGCATTTAAAATCACCGCAATATCTTCCGCATCCGGCTTATTTGCCCAGTTTTCAACAATGCGGATAACCAGTCCTGCCAATGCATCCGATGCGTATACAGCGGCAACATTTTCACTAACAATAGCTTCAAGCTCTTTCGATACACTTTCTCTAAAGGAAATCAGCAGATTACGGCCCGCCTGACGAATAGCATCCTCACTCGACTTCACCATTCGGTCATTCTCAGCTTTAGCATGCAGCAAAATTTTATCCGCCTGTGCCTGTGCATCCAGAATCATTTGTTCCGCTTTTTCTTTTGCGGTTTTAAGTATAGCTTCTGCCTCCGTTTCAGCAGCTTCTACACCTTCCCTTTTGATTTGGTCAATCAATTCTTGGAGTTGTACTTCCATAACGCTATCTCCTTTTATATTTAATCAAAATGATTTGCTATAGAAAAACATAAGGGAGCCAGTATCCTCTGCAGTCAGCTGGTTCCCTTAAGTACTATTATAACTATTTTTCTCGGTGTTATTATACCACGTTGTTTTTTATCCGTCAAGAATTTTTCAAAAATTCACTTCACTGTAACTTTTTGATAGAATCATGCATCCATGTTTTTATATACTGTTTTCGCGGAAAAATTTCACGATTGTCTGTGCCACGGGACGGGTCATCCCCTTACATAACAACAATTCTTCTTCCGATGCACGGCTGACTGCTTTCACCGATCCGAACTGCCGCAACAACACTCTCGCGCGTTGCTCACCCACGCCGGGGATTTGCAACAAGGTAGTGGAAATGTTGGATTTGCGGCGTTTCTGACGATGGTAGGTAATAGCGTAACGGTGCACCTCTTCTTGTATGTTTGCCAAGAAATGAAACACCGCACGTTTAGACGCAATTGCAATTTCACCGCCGTTAGCGGCAATCGCGCGGGTGCGGTGCTTATCGTCTTTCACCAAACCAAAAACGGGAATATCCAATCCGTAACTGTCCACCAGCGGTTTGACCGCCGCCACGTGTTCCGCGCCGCCGTCCAACAAAATCAAATCGGGACATTTGCCAAACCCCTTATCGGGGGTGGCAGAGCGGGCAAGTTCATCCATACGACGACTAAGCACCTCTCGCATAGACGCGTAATCGTCACCGCCCGCGGCAGTTTTGACCATAAAACGACGATACGCGTTTTTGAGCGGTTTACCTCCCGCAAACACCACCATGCCCGCTACCGGCTGGTCACCCGCAGTGTGCGAAATATCATAACATTCGATATACAGCGGTGTTTTTTCCAGTCCCAGCAATTCCCGCAGTTCTTCCAGCACCGCCACCTGTTTGCCGCTCATACCGACACGGTGTGCAATGCGTTCGGCGGCGTTGTTTTTGCACATTTCCACCAAGTGCGCCTGCTCGCCGATTTGCGGTAATACGATATGCACGCGTCTGCCACGTTTTTCGGTGAGCAACTGTTCCAAAATCTCTTTATCCTCGGTTTCACCGTCCAGCGTCACCTGCAGGGGAACGCGGTCGCGCATGGTATAATACTGCAACAAAAACGCTGACCGCGCGGCGGGTGCGTTTTCTTGTTCGTCCAGTAAAAACGATTCTTCTTCCTGCAAAGCGCCGTCTACAAAACGAAACACCTGAAAACAACTTTTGCCCGAACCGGTGACAAGTGCAATCACATCCTGCTCTTTTACCGCAGACATTACCACTTTTTGTTTATCCGACAACCGTTTGATAGCGGCGATACGGTCACGCAACCGCGCGGCTTTTTCAAACTCCAAATTCTCTGCGGCGGTTTGCATACGCTGTTGCAAATCCGCCATGGTCTTACCGCTGCCTTTTGCCAAAAACTCCAGTGCCTCCTGCACCCGCTCGGCATACGCTTGCTCCGCCACTTTTCCCGTACACGGCGCACAACACAAACCGATGTGTGCATTGAGACACGGACGTGCGGTTTCTTTGCCGTATTGCAAGCGGTGATTACAGGTAGCAAGCGAAAATATTGACGCCGCTTCTTTAAGTGCTTGGCGCAGATTATACGAGCTCATATACGGCCCGATATACGTCGCGCCGTCGTCCTTTTTCTGCTTGGCTTCGGTAATGCGCGAAAACGGCGGTGGGGTGACACGAATATAGCGGTATCCTTTATCGTCTTTGAGCAGAATATTATATTTGGGCATATACTGCTTGATCAGCGAACATTCCAACACCAACGCCTCAAATTCACTGCCCACCACGATATACTCAAACGTATCCACCTGTGACACCATACGCCGCACTTTCGGCGAATGATTGGTATCTGCGCCGAAATACTGGCTGACACGGTTTTTGAGTGCCTTGGCTTTGCCGATATAAATACATTCGCCGTCTGCATTTTTCATCATATACACGCCCGCCTGTAACGGCAGACGCATTGCTTTTTTACGCAATTCCTGCAATTTCAGGTTATCCCGCATATCCGTCACCTCCTTTTAAAGAAAATGGCAGGCGGATTATCTCGCCTGCCAATATTTACGGTCTAAACTGCGATATTGGATTGCTTCTGCGATATGCGCGGTGTCAATCACTTCACTGTTGTCAAGATCGGCAATGGTACGCGCCACTTTCAATAAGCGGTCATACGCGCGCGCCGATAATCCCAAACGCTCAAACGCATTTTTGAGCATCGCTTTTGCCATATCGGTCATAGGACACAATTCTTTTAACAGCGCCGTCGGAATAGCGGCGTTACACACAATGCCCATATCCGCAAACCGCGCACGTTGTACCGCGCGAGCGCGGTTCACGCGCTCTTTTATGCTCGCAGAACTTTCGGCTTTTTCGGTTGCCGCCAAATGGTCAAATTCCACCGGCGGTACTTCGATATGTAAATCAATGCGGTCAAGCAGCGGACCGGAAATTTTATGCATATACCGTCCCGCCGCCGCGGCATTGCAGGTGCAAGCGCGGGTGGGATGCCCAAAATACCCGCACGGACACGGGTTCATAGCCGCGACCAACATACAATCACTCGGATAGGTAAGTGTCCCGCTCACCCTTGATATGGTCACCTTGCCATCTTCCAACGGTTGACGCAAACATTCCATCGCTTGCCGTGAAAATTCCGGCAGTTCATCTAAAAACAGCACACCGCCGTGCGCCAGTGAAATTTCACCGGGGCGCGGCACCACACCGCCACCCGCCAAACCTTGCGGAGAGATGTTATGATGCGGGGCGCGAAACGGACGTTCCCGCATCAACCCTAACCCTGACGGCAGCGTGCCTGCAACCGAATGAATTTTGGTGATTTGCAGAGCCTCTGTTTGTGTGAGGTCGGGTAAGATAGACGGCAAGCGTTTTGCGAGCATACTTTTACCCGCGCCGGGCGGGCCGATTAACAGCACGTTATGCGCACCTGCGGCGGCGACTTCCATCGCACGGCGGGCAGTTTCCTGCCCCATCACCTCCGCGAAATCCGACACCATTACGGCATTCACAGCAGCATTATCGGCGGGCAATGCCTTTGCAAGAGGCACAACACCGTTTAAATGGTCCAGCAACGTTTGCACATTGGGGGCGGCGAACACCGCAATACCCTCCACCACCGCCGCTTCTTCGGCGTTTTCGCGCGGTACGTACAATTCGGTGAAACCCGCATCCCGCGCGGCAAGTGCCATCGGCAATACACCGCGCACCGGACGAATATCTCCCGCCAGTGACAGTTCACCGATAAATACTTTATCCGCAAGCGGGGTTTTTAACTGTCCCGACGCACAAAGCAATGCGAGCAATAGCGGCAAATCATATACGGGGCCCTCTTTTTTAACGTCGGCGGGGGCTAAATTGACTGTGACGCGGCTGACAGGATAGGTAAATCCCGCATTTTTCATCACCGCGCGCACGCGGTCTCGCGATTCGCGCACCGATGCGTCCGGCAAACCTACCAACTCAAAAGACGGTAGTCCTTGCGATATATCCGCTTCAACGGTCACCTTAAAACCGTCGATGCCGTGTAGTCCTAAACTGCCAACACTTGCAAACATACTGTTTTCCTCTTATTCCTCTACTTGCGGCGTCTCGGTATTCATTTCCGCCTCGGATACGTAAAATTCTTGTTGCACTTCTTCAACCGGCGGTGCTTGGTCAGCATCTACAAACGCCGGTACGTCCAGCACCTCTTCAGCTTCAGGCGTTTCTTGCGCCTGCACAGGCACTGCGGCTTTTTCTGTTTTTTTGCGTTCTTTACTGTATTTATACGTTTCAGTGACGATGAACGGCACGAACGACAATGCAATCACAATGAGCCACGCCGCGCCCGACATCAGTTCCAAATTGAACACGGACCGCATAAACGGCACAAACAACACAAGCAGCATGGACGCGAGCGATGCAAGGAACGCGCCGCACATGCCTCTATTGGAGAAAAAGCCGATTTCAAACAACGAATGAGTAGAGCGCACATTAAACGCGTGCACCATCTGCGAAAATGCCAATGTGGCAAACGCCATGGTTTCACCAAGCGGCAAATTAAGGTTATCGTGACGGAACAGGTTGGTGAAAAATGCGCCGTCGGGGGCGGGCAAGAAACGCGAACCGATGACATACGCAATAATGGCGAGCAGACCGATTAAACCGCCTTGCCATGCCGCCTGCGCACCCAAACCACCGGAGAAAAGTCCCTCTTTGCGACTGCGAGGGCGGCGGGTCATCACGTCTTCTTCCACCGGCTCGGTGCCGAGCGCCAACGCGGGCAAACTGTCAGTCACCAGGTTTATCCACAATAATTGAATGGGCAAAAGCGGGGTTTCCCGCCAGAAAATCATGGACAAGAACACCGCCAACACCTCACCGAGGTTACAGGATAGCAGAAAATGTACCGCTTTGCGGATATTGTCATAAATGCCGCGTCCTTCTTTGACGGCAACCACGATGGTAGCAAAATTATCGTCCATCAAGGTGACGTCCGACGCGCCTTTGGCGACGTCGGTGCCGGTGATACCCATCGCACAACCGATATCCGCGGCTTTGAGCGCGGGGGCGTCGTTAACGCCGTCACCGGTCATGGCGACCACATCTCCGCGTTTGCGCCACGCCTTGACAATGCGAATTTTATCCGCGGGGGTGACGCGCGCATATACGCTGTAATCCGCGATATTCTTTTTGAGTTCTTTATCGGACATTTCCACTAACTGCGCACCTGTCACCGCTTGGGTTTCGGGTGTCAAAATACCCATCTGAGTAGCAATGGCGGAAGCGGTCACCACGTGGTCACCGGTTATCATAATCGGGCGAATGCCCGCAGCACGGCATTCACGAATAGCGGTAATGGCTTCGGGGCGCGGCGGATCAATCATACCCAGCAAACCGAGTAACGATAATCCGCTTTCCAATTGGTCGGGGTCGAGGTCAGAGGGCACTGCATCCAAGCGTTTACACGCCACCGCCAACACACGCAAAGCGGATTTGCCCATACTCTCGTTAGCGGCAAGCGCCTCTTCAATGTTGCCATCCACACAGCGTGATAACAAAATTTCAGGCGCACCTTTCACAATCGCTACTGTTTCGCCGTCAATAAAGTGAATGGTGGTCATCAGTTTGCGGTCAGAATCAAACGGAATTGCCTCTAACCGCGGGCACTGTGCCAACAAATCGTTCTTTTCAATGCCATTGTGCAACGCATACGCGACAATGGCGGTCTCGGTGGGGTCACCGATGTGCTTTTCGACACCGTCAGCACCAGCCTGCACCGTACCGTCGGTACACAGCGCCGCCAGACGAATCAGTGCCAGCGCTCCTTCGCTCGGCTCACCGCGCAAATCTTCTACGTGGTTACCCACGAAAGCACGGGTCAAGGTCATACGGTTCTGGGTCAGTGTACCCGTTTTATCCGAACAGATAACCGAAGCACTGCCCAGCGTTTCCACCGCCGGCAGACGGCGGATAAGCGCATTTTTCTTGACCATGCGTTGCACGCCCATTGCGAGAACGATGGTCACGATAGCCGGCAAGCCCTCAGGAATGGCGGCAACCGCCAACGATACCGCGGTCATAAAAATATCCAGCGGGAACATACGGCTGAATAAGCCGATGATGAAAATCACAATACAAATCGCAAGCGCCAGAAAACCGAGTTGTTTGCCCAGTTGCGCCAGTTTGCGTTGTAAGGGGGTGGCGGCATCCTCTTCTCCGCCCAGCATTGCGGCAATTCTGCCCATTTCGGTGCTCATACCGGTGGAAACCACCACCGCCTTGCCGGTGCCGTAAGAAACCGCACAACCACTGTATATCATATTGACACGGTCACCCAAAGACGCCGTATTTGCGAGTTCCACCGCATCATCTTTCTCCACCGGCAATGATTCGCCCGTGAGCGCAGATTCATCACACTGCAATCTTGCAGTTTCCAGCAAACGACAGTCAGCAGGAACCATATCGCCCGCTTCTACCGCGATAATATCGCCGGGCACCAGCGCAGTAGACGGCACAGTGGTGAGTAACCCGTTTCTGAAAACTTTCGCATTGGGTGCAGACATGGTTTTGAGCGCTTCCAAAGCGGCATCCGCCTTGCTTTCCTGAATAACACCGATAACGGCATTCAAAATCAGAATGGTGACAATCACTATCGGCTCTGCCCAATCGGCGTGTTCGCCACTCAAAGTATTATACACACACAGCGCAAAGGAAATCACCGTGGCTATCAACAAAATGATTACCATGGTATCCTGCATTTGATTTAAAAACCGTTGCAAAAAATTACGGCGCGGCTTTTCCTGTAAAATATTCTGCCCATACTCCTTTTGACGGTCAGCAACCATTTCTTCGGTGAGACCGTTTTGCAAGTCTGTATGCAATTCATTTAAAACATCTGTTTTACTGCCTGTATGCCAAATCATAGCGTTCCTCCACATCTGACAAAGGTTGTACCCTTAGTATCTCAAAGTTTTTAATATCCATACAAAACGCCGATTTTATATTACCATATTTTTGCATATTTTGCAAGTACAAAAGCACATACCGTATATCGATGCAAAAGCATAAAAAAATCGCGGTCTATGACCGCGATTTTTGTTTGCATATTACACCACGCCTTGTGCGAGCATAGCGTCAGCGACTTTCAGGAAACCCGCGATATTTGCGCCGGCAATCAAGTCGCCTTCCATGCCGTACGCTTTTGCGGCGGCAACGGAAGAATCATAGATGTTTTTCATGATTTGATGCAATTTTGCATCCACCTCTTCGGCAGTCCAGCTATAGCGCATGGAATTCTGGCTCATTTCCAGACCGGAAACCGCCACGCCGCCCGCGTTGACAGCCTTGGAAGGTGCAATCACCACGTTATTGGCTTTCAGATACGCGACAGCCTCAGCAGTGGTGGGCATATTGGCAACCTCGACGTAATATTTCACGCCGTTGGCAACAATATCCTGCGCATCGGCAAGTTGCACTTCGTTCTGCGTCGCGCAAGGCAGCACGACATCCACTTTGACGCCCCACGGTTTTTTGCCTGCATAGAACGGTACGCCGAATTTATCGGCATAATCCTGCACCTTGTTACGGCAAGAAGCACGCATTTCGAGCATATAGTTGATTTTTTCTTCGGTGCTGATGCCGTCCTCGTCGTACACATAGCCATCAGGACCGGAAATCGTAACAACTTTTCCGCCCAGTTCGGTGATTTTCTTCACAGCACCCCAAGCAACGTTACCGAAGCCGGAAACCGCGAACGTCTTGCCTTTGATATCTTCGCCGTAAGTATTGAGCAGTTCCACAGTATAGTACACCGCGCCGAAACCGGTGGCTTCGGGACGGATAAGCGAGCCGCCGTAGGCAATACCCTTGCCGGTCAACACGCCGGTGAACTCATCACGCAATCTTTTGTATTGACCGAACATATAGCCGACTTCGCGTGCGCCGACACCGATGTCACCCGCGGGCACGTCGGTGTCGGGACCGATGTATTTGGAAAGTTCGGTCATAAAGCTCTGGCAAAAACGCATCACTTCCATATCCGATTTGCCCTGCGGGTCAAAGTCGGAACCGCCCTTGCCGCCGCCCATCGGCAAACCGGTCAAGGAGTTTTTGAAGGTCTGTTCAAAACCTAAGAATTTGATAATACCTTCATACACGGAAGGATGGAAACGCAAACCGCCTTTGTACGGACCGATAGCAGAGTTAAACTGCACGCGGAAACCGCGGTTGACCTGCACCTTACCATTATCGTCTACCCACGGCACGCGGAATTTGATAATGCGTTCCGGTTCGACGATGCTCTCGATAACACCCTTTTCAATCAATTCCGGACGGCGTTCCAGCACCGGTTCCAAGGATTCCAGCACTTCCGCAACGGCTTGATGAAATTCCGGTTCACCGGGGTTGCGCTTTTTCACGGTTTCCATCAAATCTGCGAGATATTGATTTTTAAAACTCACAATAACCACTCCTGTATTGGTTTATTAACTTTTAAAAGCCCGTTTTTGCAAGACGAACATCCAAAAATTTCATATTAAAGGATACTCTTTTTTTGCCGATTTGTCAATATTTTTTGGACATTTTACAAGGCGGCAACCCTACCCGCACGCATTTCGAATTGTTTGTCTGCCTTTGCGGCAACAGATGGGTCGTGGGTAATCAATACAATAGTGGTGCCGTTTTGGTGTAATTGCTGTAAAATCGCCATAATTTCTCTGCCGCACGCTTCATCCAGATTACCGGTAGGTTCATCCGCGAGAATCAGCGGCGGTGCACCCGCAATTGCACGAGCAATTGCTACTCGTTGTTGCTGGCCACCCGACATTTGCGTAGGGTAATGGTGCATACGGTCGGCCAGTCCCACACTTTCCAGCATCCGCCGCGCGACAGCACGCCGCTCCACACGTTTCATACCCGCATACAATAGCGGCAATTCTACGTTTTCCAGCGCCGTGAGCGACGGCAGCAGATGAAAATTCTGAAACACAAACCCAATATGTCGGTTGCGGATACGCGATAACCGTTTTTCGGGGATGGCGGTTATATTTTCGCCATTGAGCCGATATTCCCCCGCACTGGGCAAGTCTAAACATCCCACAATGTTCATCAAAGTCGATTTGCCCGACCCCGAGCGTCCTACAATGGCGACAAACTCTCCCGCCGACACCGAAAACGATACGCCGTCCAGTGCGTGCACCGCCGTTTCCCCCGTCCCGTAAATTTTATAAACATCCCGCATTTCAATCACAGTCTGCATAACCATATTCTCCTTTCGGTTGTAGTATACCCTCTTAAAAAGAAAAATATGGTTTTACAATTGCAAATTCAATATATCCATGCTATACTGAAAAAAACGAAAAATAGAGGTGTTCACCGATGAAAATTGTGCAGAAAATGGCTAAAAAAGCCGCCGATAACTGGAACGAACCGGGTGTGACCATCGCTTTTTTGGGCGACAGCGTGACCCAAGGCTGTTTTGAGCTGTACCGCAAAGGCGAGGACGGCTTTGAAACATACTTTGACAAAAACAGTGCGTATCACCTGTATATTGCCAAAATTTTATCGGTGATTTTCCCCACGGTGCCTGTCAACATCGTCAACGCGGGTGTCAGCGGCGGCTCTGCTCCCCACGGCTTGGAAAGATTGGAACGGGACGTGCTGGCACACAAACCCGACTTGACGGTGGTGTGTTTCGGTCTGAATGACTGCGGGAACTGGGCGCCCGGCGTGGACGCGTATGTGGACGCTTTGGACCAAATTTTCACCCGCTTACAAGAAATCGACAGTGAAATTATCTTTATGACCCCCAATATGATGGCGACCGGTATCAGTTGTCACTTAGAGCGGGACGAGGTGTTCTTGAAACTCGCAAAACATATCTCCACCCTCCAAAATGAAGGTATGCTGGATTTGTATCTCGACGCCGCCAGAGAACTGTGCAAACGCCGCGGTATCACGGTGTGCGACTGTCACGCAAAATGGAAAACCATGGCGGAAAACGGTGTGGACGTCACCGAATTGCTGGCTAACAAGCTCAACCACCCGTTGCGCGAAATGAACTGGCTGTTCGCCACCTCGCTGGTGGAAACCATGTTCGGTTGATTTTAAAATCTCTTTTACGCGAAATATAACAAAAAACTGTGCAGAAATTTCTGCACAGTTTTTTTATTCTATGTATGACAACAAAGGCTTACGCCTGCACCCTTTTACCGTTTGGCAGCGATATTATAACACCAATTACCATAAGCGCGCACCATATCAAAATCAAGTTCCCCCAGCCGATGGTCTCTACCGCATTGGCGAACAATACCGTAGATACCGCCGCCGCAATGTAACTTGCAAAATCAAGGAAACCCGTTGCGCCCGAAATCACGCCCGTGTCTTTCAGGCTGGGACAGTACACACTCCAAAGCATGGTGGTTGCGCTGTTGGATGCCAACACCGCCAGAACAAACACAATGATATTGCCTATCGGCGACTTGATGATAAAAAGCAATAAAAAGAATACTGCTGAAAGTATAAACGAACCCAACAAAACGGCGTCAATGTTTCGGTTGCATCTTTCATAAATCATCAATGCAAGAATTGCCGAAAAGGATATGATAAAGGTTGCCACGGCAAATATACCTGCCGATTGCTCCGGTGTAAAGCCGAGATGCTGTGAGAAATACGTCGGCATCCAAAAAACCACCGTTGTTCTTACAATGCCAGTTATGATGGATACAATCATAAACTTTACTATTTTCCGCTTGAATAAAATACCAATACTGCCGCCTTTCCCTTTGCTCGGCTTATATACAGTATATTGTATGATTTTGTTATGTTCAAATACGGTGAAACTTATAAAACAAGCCACGCCCATCGCTATCAAAATCACGCCGCTTACGTTAAACACCCCACGCCAAATGAGCATACCTGCCAAAAGGCCTGCGATAGGTGAACCGAAAAAGGAGGCAAACGTATATCCGATACTGCAACGCTCGGCATGAACAGGCTCGGTGTTTTCCGCCACAAGCTTGGTCATGGGCGCATAAATCATTGATAACAAAAAGCCTGTAAGACCATATACCGCAACAGCCGCCCAAGGCACCCCCGCTAACGGAACAAAAACGATGCCACACACACCCGCCAAAACAAGGCCGATACTTATCATATATTTCGCCTTAATTTTATTACCGATGATACCGTTAATCAATTGGCCTACGGCGTAAGCGATAAAATACACCGACGACAGATTGCCGATTTGCGACTCAGAAAATACACCATTTCCCAGTAACGACGGCGTAACGGCGCCTAAAACATTTCGCGTGACATAAACCGCCAGATAGGATAAGCAACACATCCCCCCCAGCAAAAACGCGTTGCGAACAGAACTTTTCATTCTTTTCATCACCATTCGCCTCCCAATAATCTCACACAGTATACTCCCGTAAAGTCACAATGTCAACCGCAATAAACCGGCTTTGCCTATTTTTCAACGTAGCACGCTGCTCAAAAGATGTTTCCAAAATTAAAACAGAGGGTTCAACCAAAAGTTGAACCCTCTGTTTTAATTTTAAGAATTTGTTGCATCAGGAAACACCGGGCGTAACACCGCCGGCGTCGAAATCAAATTCATCACCATTTGCCGCAATGGCTTGGTTGGCAGCGAAGGCTACAATCTCCATCTGAGGCGTCTCGTACAGTTTCTGCATCTCATCCAACTCCTTAACCGAATTTAAAAGAAATATCATTCACCCTTATAAGCCTAAATCGGAGCAAACATCTCCAAAATTCCTACCTACATTCTAATATTATCACCTATTCTCAAAAAAGTCTACCCTTTTTTGAAATATTTTTAAAATTTATATACCCTGTATACATTTTGCATGGCAATATACCGATATTTCGCAAGGAATACTGAAGAATGAAAAGTGAAAAAGTAAAAAACCCGCCCACTTACGTGAACGGGATTTTTGGTGCCGGTGGCCGGACTCGAACCGGCACGGTATCGCTACCGGTGGATTTTGAGTCCACTACGTCTGCCAATTCCATCACACCGGCGGGTGTGTTTTCGTGTCTGCTGAACAGACA
>JAZOCQ010000084.1:0-1576 GCA_045596565.1 Acutalibacteraceae bacterium | reverse complement strand
GCAAGGGGCGCTGTAGGAGAATGGACGGTTAAGACCGCACCGCGCGCTTCCCAGTTTTCTAAATCTTTGGAGCGATAGCAACTGACGTAGGTAGTGTCTCGTCTGTCTTCGCCGTACCAGTAGTAATATCCGTCAAAAAATAACATAAAACCGCCGTGCGCGTGAATAGGATTGTTATCGGTATCCAAAAGGACGGTACCGTTTTTTAATGTTTTCATAAATATTCTCCTTCTATCGTTGTATGCTCACACACAGTAGGTATCAAATCGCGTAAAGCGAGAAAATCTGCGAAAGCACGCGGTTTGTCATTGGGATTGCGCAATAATGCGGCGGGGTGATAGGTGCCCATAAGATACACGCCGCGGCGCTCAATAAATTCCCCGTGTTGACGGGTGACGCGAAAGGCGGGGTCGATGATTTTTTGCGCCGCCACTCTGCCCAAACAGACGATAATTTTCGGACGCAAAATGCCAACCTGCGCTTTCAGCCACCCGATACACGCGTCCTGCTCTGCAGGGTCGGGGTCGCGGTTTTGCGGCGGACGGCACTTGACGATGTTGGCAATGTAGACGTTCTTTTCGCGGGATAATCCGACGGCATCCAGCATAACATCTAAAAGCTGCCCCGCCGCGCCGACAAAGGGAAGCCCTTGCTTATCTTCGTTAGCACCCGGTCCCTCACCGATAAACATGATCTCGGCATTTTCGGCGCCTATACCGAACACCACGTTTTGGCGCGTATTGCCAAGCGCGCATTTTTGACAGTCTAAGCAAGCGGCGCGTAACGTCTCCAGACTGGTGTATTGCAAAAAAATCACCTCTTTTGTATAAAATACCATTTTTCACTTGAAAAAACAAGTATTTCGCTGTACAATGTAGGTAACAAATTGAAAGGGAAGTGTATCACCAATGTCCAAAGTATTAGTAGAAACCTCCGCCCGTCACGTACACGTGTCGCAGGCAGACTTGGAAGTGCTGTTCGGTGCCGGCTATCAACTCACCAAGAAAAAAGATTTGTCCCAGCCGGGTCAGTACGCTTGTGAAGAACGCGTTGACGTTGTTGGTCCTAAAAAGACCTTGACCGGCGTTTCCATCTTAGGTCCCACCCGTCCTGCAACGCAGGTGGAAATCTCCTTGACCGATGCGCGCGCTATCGGCGTTGCCGCGCCGATCCGCGAATCCGGCGATGTGGCCGGCTCCGGCGCTTGTAAACTGGTTGGTCCTAAAGGCGAAGTGGAAATTGCCGAAGGCGTTATCGCCGCAAAACGGCATATCCATATGACCCCTGCCGATGCAGAAAGTATGGGTCTGAAAGACAAAGACGTTGTCAGCGTAAAAGTGGATAACGACGGTCGTTCTATCGTGTTTGGTGACGTTGTGGTGCGTGTAAACCCGAACTTTGCACTCGCTATGCACATCGACACCGACGAATCCAATGCAGGTTGCGTAGCACCCGGCACCATGGCAGAAGTCATTAAATAAGTACTTACACATAGTTGAAAGGGGAAATTTTTATGTTCGCAAGAGATTACAGACAGGCGGCGTGGAAAGCGCTTGCCGGCAACTGGGGTACGATG
>JAZOCQ010000083.1:0-19604 GCA_045596565.1 Acutalibacteraceae bacterium | reverse complement strand
TCATTTCCCGCGACCCCAAACTCGAATTACCCGAACATCAACCCCTTTCTCAAGCGGTGGCGGCGTTGTTCGCGGTAGGCGCGGATTTGATCGCAAACTAAGAAGGAGTAAACACTATGCAGATATATGATACCGTCATTGTGGGCGGTGGCGCGGCAGGCTTGACCGCGGCGGTGATGCTCAAACGTGGGGCAAAACAGCCGTACAGTGTGCTGATTTTAGAAAAGCAAGCGCGAGTCGGCAAGAAATTGCTCGCCACCGGTAACGGCACCTGTAATATCACCAACGCTCACGCAAATAGTACCCGCTATCACGGTGCACCTGCGTTCGCGGACGTCGTTTTACGGCAATTTTCGCCAAAAGACACGGTGGATTTTTTCGATTCTATCGGTGTTGCATGTGTGACCCGCGCAGACGGAAAAGTGTATCCCCGTGCGGAGCAAGCGGCGGCTGTATTGGACCGCTTGCGATTGGAAGCCGCGGCGGCGGGAGTGACAGAGCGGTGTGATACCGTTGTGACTGCGTTGCGACGCGAAAAAGATATCTGGAACGTACAGTGCGGTGGGGAAAGTATATATGCCAAAACGGTATTGGTGTGTACCGGTGGTGCGGCAGCACCCGCCCTTGGCGGCGGTGTGGAGGGGTATGCTCTGCTCACTGCTTTGGGACATACCCGTACTCCGTTGTTTCCGTCTATTGTGCAGTTGCGTACAGACACCACCTTTGTGCGTGCGATGAAAGGATTGCGGGTGGACGGTACCGTTACACTCACCACCGACAAAGGACAGCGCAGCGATACGGGTGAAATTTTGTTCACCGAGTACGGTCTGTCCGGTCCTGCCGTGATGCAAATTTCCCGTTTGGCGGGGGATTGGGAACGGCAAAAGCGGGGGCAAGCAACCGTGTCGCTTGATTTATTCCCTGAGATGGATAAAAAGGCGTTATATGAGATACTTCAAAAACGGTTGGCATTGTCGGATTCCACTCTTGAAAATTTTCTCACCGGTTTGTTGCATAAACGCATTGGACAAACCGCCTTGCGCGCGGCGGGATTTGGTTTGCAGGATAGCCCCGGTCTTTTACAAGATACCCATTTGCATCGGCTGGCAGAGTTGCTCAAAAACTGGCAGTTTGCGGTTGAAGGCACCAAAGGTTTTGCGGGAGCACAGGTGACGGCGGGTGGTTTGGACGTTAAAGATTTTGACCCGCAAACCATGCAATCCCGTTTGGCAAACGGTGTGTTTGCGGCAGGGGAAATGATGGATGTTGACGGCGATTGCGGTGGGTTTAACCTGCAATTTGCGTTTTCGAGCGCCGCTGTGGCGGTTAAAGGTATCGTCGCCTTTTTGGAAAGAGGTGGCGCATGAACATCGTTCGTGTTTCGGGCGTGCGGTTGCCGTTGGATTTTGATGGTGACTCACTCAAAAAAGCCGCCGCTAAAAAAGCCAAAATCAAACCGTCAGTCATCACGGATTGTAAACTTATCAAACAGTCGGTGGATGCACGCGATAAATCAGACGTACATTTCACCGTCACGGTGGATTTGACCGTTTCGCTGGATGCCGAAACGGTGGTTGACCGTGCGAAACATTCGGCGGTTACCGTTGGCGGCGGTCAACCGTATATTTTACCTGCGCCGCTTTGTGCGCAGCCGAAAACCCCGCCGATTGTAGTAGGAAGCGGCCCTGCGGGATTGTTTGCGGCACTGGTACTCGCCAAAGCGGGGGCACGCCCGTTGTTACTGGAACGCGGCAAAGACGTTGATGCGCGGTTGCGTGACGTAGAGGCGTTTCGCAAAAGCGGTATTTTAGACCCGCATTCGAACGTGCAGTTTGGCGAAGGCGGTGCGGGTACGTTTTCGGACGGCAAACTCAACACCGGTATCAAAGACCGTCGCATTCGTTTTATTTTGGAAACGTTGGCGGCGGCGGGCGCACCGAGGGAAATTTTGTGGCAGGCAAAGCCGCACGTGGGCACCGATAAATTGCGGGAAACGGTAAAAACTATCCGCGAACAAATCAAAAGTCTGGGTGGACAGGTGCTGTTTGAACATAAGGTCACGGGCGTGCGCGTACAAAACGGTGTGTTGACTGCATTGTTAGCGGCAACCCCCGACGGTGAAAAAGAATTCCCTTGTGAATACGCTGTTTTTGCTATCGGACACAGTGCGGGAGACACCGTACAAATGTTGTACGATGCGGGTGTGCCGATGCAACAAAAACCGTTTGCAATGGGTGTGCGCATCGAACATCCCCGCGATATGATTGATAAAAGTCAATACGGCGCTTTTGCGGGACATCCCGCTTTGGGCGCCGCGGAGTATAAACTGTCTTGCCGACCCGACGGTAAGCGCGGGGTATATACGTTTTGTATGTGCCCCGGCGGCGAAGTGGTAGCTGCGGCATCCGCAGACGGACAGTTGGTGGTCAACGGTATGAGCGCACATGCGCGAAATGCCGAAAATTCCAACAGTGCTTTACTGGTTGGTGTTGGGCCTGAGGATTTTGAAAGTGAACATCCGCTGAGCGGGTTTATCCTGCAACGCAAATGGGAGCAAGCGGCTTTCACGTGCGGCGGCGGGAACTTTCACGCACCCGCGCAATTGGTCGGCGATTTTTTGTGTGACCGCGCTTCGGTGCAGTTGGGAGATGTGAAACCCTCTTACCGTCCCGGTGTTACGCTGTGCGACCTGCGCGCGTGTTTACCGCCGATAGTAGCGCAATCATTAAAAGCGGCGTTGCCGTTATTCGGCAGGCAAATCAAGGGGTTTGACCGCGCTGACGCGGTGCTCACCGGCATTGAATCGCGTTCTTCTTCGCCTGTTCGTATGTTGCGTGATGAAAAAGGACAATCGACACTGCGTGGTATCTATCCGTGCGGAGAGGGCGCGGGATATGCGGGCGGTATTGTCTCTGCCGCGGCAGACGGCATCAAATGCGCCGAATGGGTGCTGGTAAATATATAATGTTAAAAACCGTTGTCGAAAGACAACGGTTTTTTTGATACTTTATTCTTTTGTTTGTAATAACCGCTCTGCAAGTGCGGGGTCAGGGTCGACAAAAGCGGTGCGGTTGGTTTCGTAAATCACAAACCCGGGTTTTGCACCCGCGGGTTTATGCACGTTTTTGACGGCGGTATAGTCTACCGGCACCTGTTTAGAGTCAGCGGCTTTGGAATGGAGTGCTGCCAGTATTGCCGCTTGTTCCAGCGTGCGGTCGGGTGGCGTTTTACCTTCGGTTAAAATCACCACGTGTGAGCCGGGGATGTTTTTGGTGTGCAACCATATATCGCTGCCGCGTGCGGTTTTGGTGGTTAAATGGTCGTTTTCCACGTTATTGCGTCCCACTAAAATGGTAAACCCGTCATCCGAGATAAAGGTTTTGGGTTTGAGCGGGACGGCGGTCTTTTTGCCCATTTTTTGTAACCGCAAATATCCGCCCGCCGCCAATTCCTGCCGCAGTGCGTCGATTTCCGACATAGTCACGGCGCGGGTGAGGGCATCCGAAACTGAATCGAGATACAAAAGTTCCGTTTCGCCTTTCTCAATTTGTTCTGCTAATATTTTTTCCGCCGTTTGTGCTTTGCGGTATAACTTATAATACCGCTGTGCATTAGCGGCGGCGGATAAGGCGGGGTCGAGCGGGACTTCCACTGTTTTACAATCGGGGTCAAAATAGTTGATGAGTGAAGCACTCGCTACACCCTTTGGAATGGCGTAGATATTCGCATTGATAAGATCGGCGTAAATACGATATTTTTCTCGGTCACCCGAGGCTTTCCATTCTTCTTGTTGATGCGCCAGTTTGCGTGCGATGCGCTCCTTCGCGGTGGCAAGAACGCGGGTTAAATCGGCGGTGCGTTGTTTGAACCGCTCCGCCGCATCCTTTTTTGCATAAAACTCATCCAGTACAGCCGAAAAACTGTCCATTTGAGTGTGCACAGCATCCGGCCCGTATTGCAGTAACGGCAACACACTGTATTCCAGCGGCACGCCGTCTGCCGAAAAAACGATATGGGGTTGTCCTGCTTGCGTACCGTTGGCAATATCTCGGATGCGCGCCAAAAGGGCGGTCAGTTTTTCGGTTTGTTGCGGGGTGAGTGTGTCAGACAGCGCGTGTATCTCTCCGGTGACACGCAACGCCAGTTCGCGGCAGTTGAGCGGGGAAATACCGCGCGTGTTTTGTAAAATGGCATCGGCAAGCGGTCTGCCGTCTGTGGTGATGACCTGCGTTAGTTGCGTGGGCGGGGTGAGCGCAATGTCCAGTCGTCCCTCCATAGCGGGCGGGTCGGCATACAATACACCCGGCAAAATCGGGCGGGTCGGGGACATGGATAAATCTACCCGTTTGACGGCATCCACAATTTTTTGTTGCGCATCTAACAAAATAATATTGCTGTGCTTGCCCATCACTTCTGCTACTAGGGTCAACCGTACGATATCACCCAGTTCATTAACACAATCAAAATCAAGATACAAGGCACGTTCGGCACCGTTTTGACGCACACTCACAAATCGTCCGCCGCTCATACGCTTGCGTAATAACATACAAAACATCGGCGGCGTTTGCGGGTTTTCCAATTTTAGAGTGGTCAAATGCAAACGCGGTGAGTTGACCCGAGCCGAAATATACAATTTTACATTCTTTTCTCGTCCACGCAAAGCCAGTATCAGTTCTTCTTTTGAAGGCTGAAAAATCTTGTCAATGCGGGTGTCTGCGAGCGTTTCGTTTAATTCTTGTCGCAGACAAGAAAGGTACAGTCCGTCCAGTGCCATGTATTTACCTCACTGTTTTATAGGGATTTTCATCGTAAAAAGCGTGCACTTGTAAAGTGGGAAATGCATCCCGTAACCAACCGGCAAGGGTATCCACCACCGGCATTTCGGTAGCGTAATGTCCCGCTGCAACGGCGGTAAACAAAGCGGATTTCGCCGCCAAAAATTCGTGGTGTTTCATTTCACCGGTGACGTACGCATCCACGGTGTCGCTGAACGCGAAAACGCCGTCACCCGCACCGCCGCCGCACACTGCTACCGTTTTGACCATACGTCCGTAGGTGTAGGATACACTTGCTTGCAGTTTATCCGCAACCAAAGCCGCAAAATCGGGTGCGGTCATGGGTGTGGGCAATTCGCCGATACGGCTCATGCCGTCATCGGCGACCTGTACGTTTTGCAACCCTAAACGCACAGCCAGTGTATCGTTGACACCGCCCACGGCTTTGTCCAAATTGGTGTGCAAGGATAACACCGAAATACCGCCCATCAACGCATTGGCGGCGGGCATATCGGCGGTGATGTTCTTCAAAGGAGCAAAAATGATGGGGTGGTGGGTAATCAGCAGTTGTGCGCCGTTTTCCACCGCAAATGCAATGGCGGCGGGGGTGGCGTCCAGTGCGACTACGGTACTGCAAATTTCTTCGTGCCCGCAATCCACCAGTAAGCCAACGTTATCCCATTCTTCCGCGGTATTCGCGGGTGCTTTATGTTCTAAAAATTCCATAATTTCGGTTAATAACATACTAAGTCCCCTTTCACAAGGCGCGTAGTTTTTTTGCAATTTCCTGCCATTTTCCCGCTTGCTCGGTTTCGCCGCGGGATGCACAGCCCTTTGCACGTTTTTGTAAGTAGTCGGCGGTTTTTTGCCAATACGGCCGCCCTTCTTGCAGGTCAAAATCGCCTTTGAAACACATAAATTCGTCAGCGGTTTTTCTTTCACCGTCATACGCCGTTACCAAAAGGATATAGGATTTGCCGCCATCGGTCAATAAACGCTCGGAAATGGCCGTAAAACCGTGCGTATACAGCCAGTGCCGTAAAATCTCTGCGTGGGACATCGGCTGCAAAATGAGGCGATAATGGGGATTTTGCACCCATTGTGCCGCTTCCAAAATAGCGGTGATGGTTTCACCGCCCATACCCGCAATCACGATATCGTCCACTTCATCGGGCCCTACCGTTTCCAAGCCGTCTCCCACGCGCACTTCAATACGGTGGTGTTGTCCTGCGGCAGCGATATGGTTGCGTGCCGCACTTGCAGGGCCCTCCCGCACGTCCGAAGCAATGCAAGAGGGGGAAATGTCGTTTTCAATTAAATATAACGGCAAAAAGCCGTGGTCGGTGCCGATATCCGCTACTCTGCTTCCGTTGCGTACATACGAAGCAATGGCGGTTAGGCGTTTGCGTATATGCATAGTTGCACCTCTAAAAAAGAAAAGGCGTTGCAAAGCAACGCCTTTTAGAATTACTTGCTCGCCAGATGGGCGTTGATTTTGCTGACCAATTCATCACAATCTACGCCATGCACCATGCACGCTTGTGCCAGCGTTTCGCCTCTTGCAGAGGGGCAACCCAGACAATGCATGCCCATTTCCAAGAAATAGGGAGCAGTGGTGCGGTCCATATCCAAAATATCGCCGATAACGGTATCTTTTGTAATTTGCATAGATAACATCCTTTCTAATCAACTACAATTAGTATATAAGATATTCTTGCAAAAAGCAAGAGGTTTATACGGTAGAGTTGAGTAGACCTGTAAGCCGAGTTCTGTCGTGAACAGTCATCTATCTCGACTGTCTGTTGCCAGACAGCTCTAGCCACCTTTTAAAGCACATCGGGCAAATGTATCGCTTTGGTCGGTGTTGCACCGGATAGGGTTTGCAGGGCCGCACAGTCTCCTGTACGCCGGTGAGCTCTTACCTCGCCTTTCCACCCTTACCTGCAAAAGCAGGCGGTATATCTCTGTTGCACTTTCCCTGGGGTCACCCCCGGCGGCCGTTAGCCGTTATCCTGCCGTGCGGTGCTCGGACTTTCCTCATGCGCAAAGCGCACGCGACTGTTCAGCCTACTCAACAGTTTGTATTTTACATCAAAATAGGGCGGTTTGTCAACCGAGCACATCACTTTTGGGCTTACGGGGTGCAAAAAGCAGTTTATCGGTTGCATTGGTGACAAAGCGGAAACCGAGCGCCAGCAAAACCGTTGCAATAATGCAAAGGATAAAGTACATGTACATATTGATGTTCGCCAGTCCCCATTCTTTGAGCAGTATCATCGGAATGCGTTGCAGGATATAGATTTCGAAAAGATATTGCCCGCAAAATACTAAAATGCGGTTGGAGATACGAATTTTTGTGAGAAAAACGGTGATAACCAGACAGAAAGCGGGGGCGGTGAGTAGTGCCAATCCCTTGCCGATGAGCGAGCCGTGCGGCGTTCGATATAGAACAGCAAACAGAATGAAAGACGCCAAAGCACACAGACACCAGATAAGGTTATTTTTGGTGATAAAATGCATAATTTTATCTTTATATACAGATATCCACATGCCAAAAACGTAACACAAAGCGGTGTCGTACCACCAACTCCAGCGGGTGAAATACAGGAAAATGATAAACGCGCCTGTCAGTACGGTTGTCAGTGTGACCGCGAGTTTTGTGTGGTTGCGGATGCAGAGAAATGCCAGCCAAGTAAGCAGGTATAATACCAAAATAACGAAAATGTACCAGTTGCTGTTTCCTATCGACTCCCAACCAATCAGGCTGAGCAGGATAACTTTGAGAGAGAAGGTCTTCCCCAAGCAGAGGTTGACAAGCACGAAAACGGCCACTGCAAGTGTGAAGTGGAGCAGAATTTTAGCTACTCCGTTTTTGGGTATGCTGCGCACATAGGAACTGCCTTTCTTTTGGATGGCTTCGCATACGCCGTATCCCGAATAAAACAGGAAACACGCCACAATCAACTGTCCAAGCAACAGGCTGATTTTGTGTCCTGCCAGGTCCAGTGAGGAGGTGTAGGTGACATACCCCGCAAAATGGCTCAAAAACACCAGCCAAATAAAAATGCCTTTGACGGAGTCGGTGACATTTCTGGAAAAACTGCCGTCGGGGTAAAATCCTTTTCCCGCAAATTTGCATCCCAAAAGCGCCAAAAAGCCTAAAACAATATAAAATAGTAGCATCGTCAACATCTCCAGTCACATTACCTTTGTTGTTCGTTAAAAGTATAGCATTATAAGGAAAAAAAGACAAGGCTTGTTTGTGTAGGCTTTTCAAACACTGCGCTCTGTCAAAACCAAAAACCGACTCAAAAGAGTCGGTTTTTGGTTGGCTGTTACGAGCTGTTTGGATGCCACTTTGTTATTTTAAAAATCAAGTCGGTGAACTACAATTTATAGTTCATTCCAATCTGTGCGTTTAATCAGTTGTTCTGTAATTAACGAATCAATTTGTTTATTGAATTCATCTTTGTCAACCTCTGTTCCATCTATTTCATAATACGGACATGATTCTGTACTGTCTGAATAAATCAATTCATCTCGTGCAAATAGTTGAGAAACATTCTCCGTTTCACCATTAGACTTATAACGAAAAAGTGTATAGCTTCGCGTGCCTGAATAATCATATTGCCGCACCATTATTCCGTCACGAAGCGGATAATCACGACAACTTCCTTCTACGGAATCACTGTTCCAACAGAGCATCTGTTCGCCGTCAAAATGAAATACGCCATTATAACCACACGGGTCATCTTGCAATTGAATGAGCAGTTCTACCACGCCATCGCCATCTAAATCCAAATAGGTGTATTCATATTCCATAGTATCTTGAAAGTTAGGAATATATCTCTTTTCCTCCCATCCATCAGCCAAGAATGTTCTATCTCCTGACAAGAAAGTGAGATAAGCTTCTATAGCAGAATCATTTATGGTCTCTTTTTTATTTGTACAGCCAACGTTTCCTAGTATACCAATTAACGCCAAAGCTAATACTATTATTCTTTTCATACAATCACCTCCTTTGTTTAATTATAGCATAAACGAAAGAATTAAACAAGTGCATCGCACTTTCGGTCGTTCGAATCCATCTTGACGGAGATTTCAGTGATATTGTGCCTGCGGCACAGTGATATTTTCACTTCGTGAAAGTGATATTGAAACCTGCGGTTTCAGTGATATTATATTCGCCAAAAAACTGGGCGAAGCCCAATATCACTCGGCGTTAGCCGAATATCACTGCGAAGCAATATCACTCGCCGTAAGGCGAATATAACTGAAAAATGCGATTGCTTTCGCAATCGCATTTTTCTTGGTGGGAGCGGGTGGATTCGAACCACCGAAGTCGAAGACAACAGATTTACAGTCTGCCCCCTTTGGCCACTCGGGAACACTCCCATATTCAAAACGCAAGTAGGATTATACCAAGCAAGCGACAAAATGTCAAGTGATTTTTGCAAAAAAGTCTAAAACATATTTTTTAAAAAATTTTTAAAGTTTTTTTAAAAAACACTTGCATTTTGGAAAAACCTGTGGTATAGTATCACTCGTCCCCTAAAGGACACACAGTTGGTGCTGATGGCGGTGAGGGTACACCCGTTCCCATACCGAACACGGCAGTTAAGCTCACTTGCGCTGAAAATACTTGGCTGGAAGCGGCCCGGGAAAATAAGAGGGCGCCAACACAACTAAAAGGGCGCGGCCAATAGGCCGTGCTTTTTTTCTACCCTTTTTTGAAAGGAGATGGCAATATGCTATATACGGTTACTTGCAATCCCGCGCTTGATTATGTGATGCAGGTCGGCGATTTACAGTTGGGCGAAACTAACCGTGCGAGCGGTGAACGATTTTACTGCGGTGGTAAAGGCATCAACGTCGCCATCGTAGCGGCGCGTTTGGGGGTATCCGTTTGCGCTTTGGGGTTTGTCGCCGGTTTCACAGGGGATGCTTTGCAACAAATGGTCGAAAGAACCGGCGTTAATACTGCTTTCATACCGTTGCGGGAGGGAAACACTCGTATCAACGTCAAACTAAAAGGGCAACAAGAAACCGAAATCAACGCGGGCGGTCCTGCTGTGGACGCGGAAGCGTTGCAGCAATTGCATACACAAATTAACGCCTTGCAGGCGGGCGACACGTTGGTGCTGGCGGGCAGTGTTCCGCCCTCTTTGCCGCAGGATTTGTATGCACGGATTGCTTGCCAGATAAGGGACAAAGACGTGCGATTGGTGGTGGATGCCACCGGAGGCGCGCTCAAAGCTGTTTTACCGTACCGTCCGTTTCTGATTAAACCCAATTTGCGGGAACTCGAAGAATTGGCGGGCAGAACGTTGCAGGACACCGATGCGGTGGTTGTTGCCGCCCGCGAATTGCAATGTTTGGGCGCGCAAAATGTGCTGGTCTCCCGTGGAGGCGACGGGGCTTTGCTGTTGGATGCAGACGGCAATATACATACGGTTAGTGCGCACGTTGGCACACCCCGTAACACGGTGGGAGCAGGCGACTCCATGGTGGCGGGTTTTCTCGCGGGCGTAGATAAAGGCTATGCGTATGCTTTAGAGTTAGGCAATGCTGCGGGGGCCGCAACGGCATTTTCAGATGATCTTGCCACAGCCGAAGAAATTGAACAGTTATTATAAAAAATGCGACAGCGATAATTTTTATCGCTGTCGCATTTTATTTTATGCATCATTTAAACGATAGGAGAGGGTCATCAAACTGTCCCCCAAGTGCACGTTTTCCACAACTGCATCGGGGTGAGCAAAGTTGATGTCGTAGTGGGAAAAATTCCAAAATCCACGCACACCGCACGCAACCAACGTATCTACCACTGTTGCGGCGTTCTCTTTCGGAATACACATAATCGCCATTTGTGGTTTTTGCTGTGCGCAAAAATCTTTCAAAGTTGCAATGTCCTGCACCTGTAAATTGCCGACTTGCATACCGATGATGTCGGGTGCTTTATCGAAAATGCCGATGAGGTCAATACCTTTGCTTTCGAATTTCATTTGCGTAGCAATGGTGCGACCCATATTACCCGCGCCAATTATGATGGTGGGGGTGAGGGTATACATACCCATAATCTGTCCGATTTCGGTGTACAGCTGTTGCACAGGATAGCCGTAACCTTGCTGTCCAAATCCGCCAAAGCAGTTAAGGTCTTGGCGGATTTGCGAGGCGGTTAATCCCATACGCGCGGACAATTCGCGCGAGGAAATGCGTTCCACACCGTTTTCTTTCAGGTCATACAGAAAACGGTAATAGCGCGGCAGGCGTCGTATGACCGACATAGAAATATATTCTGTTTTAGACATACGAAAGCACCTCTTATATCGTTCTGGTTTAGGAGTTGTTGCGGGTATAGTCGAGCAAACCGCCCGCGAGTAGCAGGTCGATTTGTCTGTCGGAGAAGGCGTTGTGCAAGGGGTATTGCTCGCCGGTGGTTTCATTTTTCAGCACAATGGACTGACCGTTTTGGACGCAGTCACGGATGTTGGGCAGCACCAAAGTATCGCCCAATGAAATGCGGTCATAGTCCGTTTCGTTTTGAAAGGTCAGCGGCAAGATACCCGCGTTGATGAGGTTTGCCACGTGGATACGCGCAAACGATTTCACAATAACGGCTTTGATGCCCAGATACAACGGCGCCAATGCGGCGTGTTCACGGGAACTGCCCTGTCCGTAGTTGGAACCGCCGATGATGATGCCTTTGCCTGCCTCTTTGCAACGTGCGGGGAACGCTTCATCGCAACGAGTGAAGCAATGTTCCGAAATGGCAGGGATATTAGAACGCAACGGCAAAATCTTTGCGCCTGCAGGCATGATGTGGTCGGTGGTGATATTGTCGCCTACTTTGAGCAGAACGTCTGCTTTTATGGTTTCTTCCAGCGGCGCTGTTTGCGGGAACGGTTTAATGTTGGGACCGCGTAAGATTTCCACGCTGTTCATCTCTTCCACCGGCGCGGGCGGGATAATCATGTTGTCGTTAATCATGAACGAAGTGGGCATTTCAACCTGCGGTGCAGTGCCCATGGTACGCGCGTCGGTGAACACACCGGTCAAAGCGGAAACTGCGGCGGTTTCGGGGCTGACGAGGTAGACACCTGCGTCGGCAGTGCCCGAACGGCCTTCAAAGTTGCGGTTGAAAGTACGCAGAGAAATACCGCCTGAATTGGGGGATTGTCCCATACCGATACAAGGACCGCAAGCACATTCTAAAATACGCGCACCCGCGGCAATCATATCCGAAAGTGCACCGCAAGCGGCGAGCATATTATACACTTGTTTGGAACCGGGGGCGATGGACAGGCTCACACCGGGATGTACAGTCTTGCCTTTTAAAATCGCCGCCACTTTCAGCATATCGTACAGCGAGGAGTTGGTGCAAGAACCGATACAGCACTGGTCCACCTTGATTTCACCGATTTCTTCCACCGTTTTCACGGCGTCGGGGGAATGGGGGCAGGCCGCGAGCGGTTGCAGAGAGGACAAATCAATGGTGATGCATTCGTCATATATCGCATCTGCATCGGGCTTGATTTCCACCCAATCTTTTTCACGGCCTTGTGCTTTCATGAACGCATAGGTGATTTCATCCGACGGGAAAATCGAGGTAGAAGCGCCGAGTTCAGCACCCATATTGGTGATGGTGGCACGCTCCGGAACCGAAAGGCTCTTGACGCCTTCGCCGGTATATTCGATGATTTTACCCACGCCGCCTTTGACCGACATTCTGCGCAATACTTCTAGGATGATGTCTTTTGCGGCAACCCATGGTTGCAATTTACCGGTCAATTCCACTTTAACCATTTTAGGCATGGTGATGTAGTATGTACCGCCGCCCATTGCCACCGCGACGTCCAGACCGCCCGCGCCGAACGCGAGCATACCGATACCCCCGCCGGTGGGGGTGTGGCTGTCCGAGCCGATGAGGGTTTTACCGGGGATACCGAACCGCTCCAAATGCACCTGATGGCAGATGCCGTTGCCGGGGCGTGAGAAGTATAGACCGTGTTTTTTACAAACCGATTGGATATACCGATGGTCGTCGGCGTTTTCAAAACCTGTTTGCAGTGTGTTGTGGTCGATATATGCCACCGAAAGTTCGGTTTTGACGCGCGGGATACCCATCGCTTCAAATTCGAGATACGCCATGGTGCCGGTAGCATCTTGCGTTAACGTCTGGTCGATGCGCAGTCCGATTTCACTGCCCGGAGTCATATCACCGCTCACCAAGTGGAAACGGATAAGTTTTTGTGCAAGGGTGTAAGCCATGTGTGTCCACTCCTAAATGTAAAAATAATATTGTATATTATCTATGATTGTGAAGAAATTGTCAAGATTTTGAGGGGGATTTTTTATGGGGATTAAACACAAAAAACCGTTGCAAAGTAAGGCTGACGGCAAACAACAACGCTTCCACAACCAATTTTGCAATGGACAGCGGCATTTGCAAGCCGATGTTGAATACACGCAGCAACAGATAGTTGAGCACCAAAATCAGTGCGGCAACAACATAGTATTTGACGGCGACTTTGAGCATTTTGTCGTCTGACTTGAATACCATACGTCGGTTGATGAGGAAATTGCACATGGAACTGACGATACGTGCAATCACAGCGCTGTATAACAACACCCATTTTTGTTCCACTGCAAACAAACCGAATATCCACGCCAGCAACAGCACCAACACATAGTCGATGACAAACGCGGCGAGTGAAGAGCCGGTGAATTTCAAAATACAGCCGTAAATGCGCAAAGAATCCCGCAAAGGATTGAAATGAGAAGAGGAATTTTCCTCGTCGAGATACACCGTTTCTATGTATACTTCGTGCAAGGGAACGTGCTGTTCTGCCGCTCCCAGTAACATATTCATTTCGTATTCGTAGCGTTCGCCTTTGAGTTCCAACAACTGCGGAATACGGCTGACCGAAAAGGCGCGCAGGCCCGTTTGGGTGTCGTGCACCATCACGCCGCTTGCCAGTGCGAATACGTAGCGGGTAATGGTGTTGCCCACCATACTCCGAAGCGGTACTTTCCCCGTGAACTGCCGTGAGCCTAAAATTAATGCTTCGGGGTGTTCTTTCAGTGCTTCACAAACTCGTAGTACGTCGGGTAACAGATGTTGTCCGTCTGCATCTACGACCACCACGCCTTCGGTGTCGGGATAGTGTTCTTTTATATAGGTCATACCGGTTTTCATGGCACGTCCTTTGCCTTGGTTGACCTCGTGGTGCAACACGGTCACGCTGCCCGGCAATGCATTAAAAATGGCTTGTTTTTCGGGTGCACTGCCGTCGTTGACCACCAGCAAATCAAAATCGGTTTGCGCGGTGAATAACTGCGTCAGTTTGATAAGTTCTTCGTCCGGTTGATACGCAGGTATTAAAACTATCATATCTTTCCCCTCGCTTTCGACAACTAACATTTCTATTATATAACAAAAATATAGTTTTGTCGACCCCTTCGCGTGATTGCAATTTTAAAAAATTTGCGGTATACTCATTTAGAGGATTTATATAACAATTCTTTGATGCCGATATACAAAAGTACACCGCCAAACGCTTTGTGCAGTAATTCCGTGTCAATATGACTGCTCAAAAAGGCCGCCCCTATTGATAGTGGCAGACCTGCCAACAAGCACAGCCATACCGCGCGCCACACGATGCGTTTTTGGCGGATATGGGTGATGAGCGCGGCGGGCGCACAACCGGTAAAATATAATAAATTGATACCGCCTGCGGTGTATTGGTCCACCCCGCCGAAAACAGTGAGGTATAACACAAGCAGAGAGCCGCCGCCCACGCCGAACCCGCTGATAATGCCGGTGGAAAAGCCGATAAATCCGTCTAACAGATACATATTTCACCTCAAAAAAACAGCGTGCGCACCGCGCCGTATAATAGCAGTAACCCAAACAGGCGGTGCAACCATAAAGCGGAAATGCGGGAAAATAATTTTCCGCTGACCAGTCCGCCGATAACACCGCCGACGACAAACGGTAATCCGCGCATAAAGATATTTTCCCCGCGCAACAGGTATACCACTAAAGAAACCGTTGACAGCGGAAAAATGACCGCTACCGAGGTAGCAAACGCCTTTTTTTCTTCCATTTTGGTAAGTTTGATAAACAGCGGCACCAAAAAAAGCCCACCGCCCGCACCGAATAAACCGTTTGCAGTGCCGGCAAGTGCGCCGATGAGGGGATATTTCCAATAATCACCTTTTTGTTTTGTTTGTTTCACTTTTTTCACCCGCGTTTAGTGTTTGCGGGATATAAAAGAAAATACATATTCTAAGGAGAAAATGAAAGATGAAAAAAGTTCGTTTCGGCGTCGTGGGCAGCGGCTGGATTACCGATGCCATGATTAACGGTGCTAAACAATACGACCATTTGGAATTGACCGCCGTTTGTTCCCGTGCCGAGGAGCGTGCAAAAGCGTATGCGGCAAGGCACGGCGCGAAATACACGTTCACCGATATAGAAGAAATGGCAAAATCGGACGTGCTGGATATGGTATATATTGCCACTCCTAATCGCTTTCATATGGAGCAAGCAATGGTGTTTTTGCAAAACGGCAAACACGTGTTATGTGAAAAACCCATGAGCGCATTTCCGCAAGAATTGGAAGCGGCATACGGTATTGCCCAAAAGCATAATTGTATGTTGGCGGAAGCGATAATGCTGTTGTTTCAGCCACAATGGCAGGTGCTGCAAGATGCAGTGGCAGCGTTGGGCAATCTCACACTTGCGCGGTTTGATTTTTCGCAATTATCTTCTAAATATCCCGCGTACGAGCGGGGAGAAACCCCTAATATTTTTAACCCTGCGCTCGAAGCGGGTTGCTTGCAGGATTTAGGGGTGTATTGCGTATATCCGGCACTTGCCTTGTTCGGCGAGCCGTTGTCCACCCATACAAGCGCCTCGTTTTTACGCACCGGCGCGGATGCGGCGGGCGTGTCGGTGTGGGAGTATCCGTTTGGGCAGGTGGTGTTGACCTATTCAAAAATCGGACAGGCTGCTGCCCCAAGTGAAATCATTGGCGACAGGGGTAGTGTCACCGTTCATTCCATTTCACAGGGTCAAGACGTTGTGTTGCATGCAAACGGTCAACCGCCCAAACTGTTATGGCAAGGGGATAGCAAGGAAACGCTGATGGGCAGAGAAATCGCCGCGTTTGCACGTTGGGTGCAAAGCGGCGAGAGGAATGACTATATATGGCATAAAGGGTTGGCGTTGCAGGTTTCATCCTATATGTATCGTATGCGGAAACAGGCAAATATTACGTTTTTGCGGGATGTTTGAGCATACCAACGGTGAAAATTTGTCCGCTTGGAGTGGGGGTTGGCAACAGTGCGCCATATAGGTCGCTTGCCCTACATTCCAATTGAAAAACAGCTCTTGAAAAATGGTCAGCGGGCGGGTGCATCGGGTCGGTAAACAGTGGTATAGCGGCATTTTTTTGTATTTTTGACAACAATTCACCACCACGTGCACCAAGTCCCAAAACACGCACGTACGGCGGCTTTTGCTGTTCCCAATCGGTAGGCAATCCTATATAGCCGGCGGTCAATATACGGCGGATGCGTGCGGCGGTGTAGCGTTTGGTGCTAATCGCTTCTGTTACTTCTGAGAGGGTGCCGTATTGCTGCACGGCGGCGTATAAACGGTTTTCCAAACCCTCGCCCACCGACGGCAAGGCGGCAAAATCCGCTTTGGAAAGACGGCGTAGGTAAGCAAGCATAATGCGGTGAGCGGTATCTGTATCGGTGAGGGCGTGGCCGTTTGCACACGCCGTTTCTAAAATTGCATACGCAGACGGCGGCATATAGTTTGCCGCCTTTTTCATTTCGCCGTTTTTTACCAGCGTGCGGATGTGACCGGCAGAGGTGATACCGTTTTTCGCGGCATGGCTGTTGTGCGCGCCGCCTTCACGCATAACGGCAAGCGGGCGAACGGTACTGTTATAGTGCAATAAGGCTTTGCAATATTCCAGCCCCAGTGTGTTGTTGGGTTCGCGTAGTACAGCGGCGGTTTGCGGGTCGGTGAGTTGTTCGACCGCTTGTTGTACCGCGGCGGCATACGGCGCGCCGTTTTGCAAGGAAAGTTGCAGTTTTTCGGAAAATTGTGTGGTTTGCATCAAAGCGGCGAGGCGCATCAGCAACGCTGTGTTGCCACATTCACTGCCAAAGCAGACCGTATTGACACATCCTATATCGTGCAGAATGGAAACGCCGCCCTTTGCAAAATTCTCGGCGCAAGCGCACGCCCACGGTTGTGGCAGTTCCACTATCAAATCAGCACCGTTCGCCAAAGCCATACGCACCCGTTCGGATTTGGGCAACAAAGCAGGTTCGCCGCGTTGGGTGAAGTTACCGCCCAGCACCACGATGACACGGTCAGCACCCAATGCTCTTGCAGTGGCAATGTGGTGTGCGTGACCGTTGTGCAGGGGGTCATATTCGGCAATGATACCGGTGATATTCATAATCCTACTCCTAAATACTTGAAAAACTTGTCAAAAGGGTATATAATCAGTCTGTTGTTATTATACACTAAAAAATTCCGTTTGGGAAGATGGAGGATAAAAATGAAAGTTTTGGTTATCAATGCCGGCAGTTCTTCACTGAAATATCAGCTCATTGACATGGACGGCGAAAAAGTGTTGGCGAAAGGTTTGTGTGAACGCATCGGTATCGATGGTTCTATGACCCACAAGACCAGCACCGGTTATGCACATACCGAGCAGATTGATATGCCCGACCACGTGGTTGCATTTGAACAGGTCAAAAAAGCGCTCACCAGCGGTGAGGGTAAAGTGATTGATGACTTGTCCGAAGTGGAAGCTATCGGTCACCGCGTGGTGCAAGGCGGCGACAAATTTGCAAAATCGGTTAAAATTTCCGATGAAGTGCTCGAAACGGTGGAACGTTTGGCTTCTTTGGCACCGTTGCACAATATGGCAAATTTGCAGGGTATCCGCGCTGCTACTGCCGCTTTCGGCAAGGATGTGCCGCAGGTTGCAGTATTTGATACCGCGTTCCATCAGACCATGGCACCCGAGGCGTATATGTTCGGTGTGCCGTATGAGTATTATGAGAAATACGGTGTGCGCCGTTACGGTTTTCACGGCACGTCCCACCGTTTTGTCAGTGCGCGCTGCCAAGAATTGTTGGGCAAACCCGATGGCAAAGGCACTCGCATCATCACCTGCCACATCGGTAACGGTGGTTCTATTTCCGCTGTGAAAGACGGGAAATGTATCGATACCACCATGGGCTTGACACCGCTGGATGGTATGCTGATGGGTACCCGTTGTGGTTCCATTGACCCCTCCATTGTGACGTACATTATGGAAAAAGAGGGTTTCACCCCCAAACAGATGGACGACGTGATGAACAAAAAATCCGGTATGATTGGCATTTCCGGTTTCACCAGTGATAACCGTGATTTAACTGCCGCGATTGATGACCCGCAGCATCCCGCACACGAACGTGCGAAATTGTTCTACAAAATGCGCAGTTATCAACTCGCCAAGATTATCGGCGGTTATGTCGCTGCTCTGGGCGGTCTTGATGCGATTGTATTTACCGCAGGTATTGCGGAAAATTGTGCGGATATCCGCGAAGACGTGCTCAAATCACTCGCTTACTTGGGCGTGAAAATTGACGAGGCGGCAAATAATACCCGCGCAGACGAAATTGAAATCACCACTCCCGATTCGGCGGTGCGCGGTTTTGTGATTGCGACCAATGAAGAACTGGTGATTGCCAGAGATACCGTGGCACTCGTTTAAGAACATATAAATAAAAAGCGGCACCGCTTAGGCGGTGCCGCTTTTTTGGGTTTTTTGCTTAGTCGTTATCGACCAAAACCTCGTTGCGTCTTCTGAAAAACAGAGAGATGCACCAAAGTCCTGCGAGGCCAACCAACGTAAAAATGATGCGGCTGATAAGAGAGTCCGCACCGCCGAAAAGCCATGAGACAATATCGAATTGGAAGAGTCCCACGCTTCCCCAGTTGAGAGCGCCAACCACGACCAGTAGCAAAGCCAGTCTGTCCAGCATGTCTTTCACCCCACTTAAATGAGAAATCCGAACAGTATTGCAAAAAGGCGGATTTCTGCTTACCTCTCGGTCGGAGAATGTTTCTCCGTCGATAGTATGGGCGACAACGGCTGGCTTTATACACGGAATTTTTAATCGCAATAAATCGGGAATTTTTCGCAAAGGTCAATGACTTCTTTGGTGATGCGTTCTTGGTTGCCCTCAAAATCACGCACTACGGCCGCAATCCATTTGGCAATTTTCACCATTTCCGCCTCGCCGAAACCGCGGGAGGTGACAGCGGGTGTGCCCAAGCGCACGCCACTGGTGACAAACGGGCTTTGCGGGTCGTCGGGAATGGCGTTTTTGTTGGCGGTAATATGCACAGCATCCAAACGGTGTTCGAGTTCTTTGCCGGTGATGCCCGCACGGCGCAGGTCGAGCAGCATCAAATGGTTGTCCGTACCGCCGGAAACGAGGTCTAAACCTTCTGCCAGCAAGGCTTCGGACAATGCTTTTGCGTTTTTGACAATGTTTTGTTGATACACCTTGAAATCATCGGTCAAGGCTTCGCCCAGCGCCACTGCTTTTGCGGCGACGATATGCATCAGCGGGCCGCCCTGGATACCGGGGAAGATGGCCTTGTCGATTTGTTTTGCGAGTTCATCGTACTCGTTTTGGAGCTTTTCTCTTTCCAATCCTGTCAGACGGCGAAGTTGCATATCGACGATGGCGCGTGCCTGGATTTCAGAAAATGCCCATTGGCTCATTAATCCGTTGATGGCA
>JAZOCQ010000082.1:0-14196 GCA_045596565.1 Acutalibacteraceae bacterium | reverse complement strand
GTAGACGGCAGTTACACCGGTACGGCGGCGGACGGCAGCAGACCGGTACAAGACGCGGACGATTTATGAAAACAAAAAACACCCGTAGAACCAACAGTTCTACGGGTGAAATTTTTATCCTAAGAAATCTTTGGGGTCGCACATTTTATATACGCGCTGATTCATTTCATATGCCAGCGCATCCGCAACCTTTTCAACATCTTCATTAAATTCCTCATGTTTGATGCTCAGCAAGATGCTCTGACGGCTATCCGCGAAGGAATTTTCATATCCCTCACCCTGCTCGGGGTCAAGGCGCAAAATGACTGCGGCGGTCAAGGTTTCGCCATTCGCTTTATACGTCACCAGTTGGGCTTCACCTTCCGGTATCTTTTTGATAGCGTCGGTCAAAGCAGTGTCGCTGTAACTGGATGCGTCCAAATCCTGACGCGTGTCCTTATCGGTTAAGGTTTCCTTTTCTTTAGAGCTGGCAGTGCTGGTGTTGTAATTGTACTGCGCAATCACTTCGTTAAAATCAGTACCGCTATTATACAAATTGAGATATTTTTGCAGTTCTTCGGTCACGGCTTTTTGCTCGTCCGCGGACATCTCTTCTTCTTCTTTCATCATTTCGACCGAAATCATTTTGAAGCTCAAATAGTTATCGTCAAAGAACTTGCGAATGTCGTCTTCCGAAACGGGGGTGGTGCCGTCTTTGTCATAGCGTGACAAGAACAGCGACATTTCATTGCGGTAATACGCCATCGCCATTTTGGTGTAATTTTCTTTATTGACACCAAACGACAACAAGGTCGCCTCTTCTATGCCGTCCAGCATTTCCTGCGCACTCTTTGTGGTTTCCTCGCTGGGTTGCACGCCCGCTTCCGCCATCATATTTTCCAAAGCTTTCTGGCGTACTATGGTATCCACCGTCAGCGCTTTTATGTATTCACCGAGTGCTAGCTGCTTATCGTTGTAGGTGAACGTCTGCGACCAGATATCCATGCCTTGCTGGCCATAATAATAAAGGCCACCGTTATAGTACACCTGTTGGAACGTTTCCAGCAAATACGCCAGATATTCACCGGTGGAATACGTTTTGCCGTCCACGGTCAACGCATTCTCCGGGGTGGAACAACCAACCAAACCACACAACATCAGAACTGCGCAAATAACGCACAGCATCTTTTTTAACATTTTCATTTGCACATCCTCCTTGACGGAAAAACTTATCTTATGTATTATAACAAACAAAAGCGAGATTGTCCACTGCTATTTTTTGAACTTTTTTATTTTTTAGTATATTAGCCCTGGTAATTGTCGGTAGGGTATGCTATACTGTATACACAACTGTTAAAAAAGGAGTTTATGGGAATGGATTTATGCGAGAAAAAGCAACTGTCGATTGCGGCGACCCGTATACGTAAGCACGTCATAACCGGCACTTTCCACGCCAAAAGCGGTCATCCGGGCGGCTCAATGTCAATTGCAGATATGCTGGCATACTTATATTTCAAGGAGATGCGTATTCGCCCCGAACAACCCGACTGGGAGGACAGAGACCGTCTTGTGCTGTCCAAAGGTCACGCCGCACCCGGTTTATACGGTGCGTTGGCGGTGCGCGGCTATTTCCCCGAAGATTTGATTTGCACCTTGCGTCACATCGGCTCGATTTTGCAAGGACATCCCGATATGAAACACGTACCCGGTGTGGATATGTCCACCGGTTCACTCGGACAAGGTGTCTCGGCAGCGGTAGGTATGGCGCTGAGTGCCAAACTGTCCCAAAAAGATTTTCGCGTGTACGCTTTACTGGGCGACGGCGAAATTCAGGAAGGACAGGTGTGGGAAGCGGCTATGTTTGCAGCCCATAAGAAACTGGACAACCTGTGTGTGATTGTGGATAATAACAATCTGCAGATTGACGGTACCATTGATACCGTGAACTCTCCCTACCCCATCCCCGAAAAATTCGAAGCGTTCGGTTTCCACGTCATCCAAATCGATGCGCACGATTTCGACCAAATCGAAGCGGCGCTCAACGAGGCGAAAACCGTAAAAGGCAAACCCACCGCCATTATCCAAAAGAGCGTCAAAGGCAAAGGCGTGTCCTTTATGGAAAACAACGTCGGTTGGCACGGTAAAGCGCCGAATGTGGAAGAAACGGAACGCGCCTTGGCAGAACTGGATGCCAAATTAGCAGAATGGGAGGATTGAGCATGGCTGACGTGAAAAAAATTGCAACCCGCGACAGTTACGGCAACGAACTGGTTGCACTGGGTAAAGAAAATCCCAACTTGTACGTTTTGGATGCCGACCTTTCCGCCGCCACCAAAACCTCTACTTTCCAAAAAGCGTTCCCTGAACGGTTTATTAACGCGGGTATCGCGGAAGGCAATATGATGGGCATTGCGGCAGGCCTTGCCGCCACCGGCAAAACGGTGTTTGCTTCCTCTTTTGCGATGTTTGCCGCGGGCAGATCGTTTGAACAAATACGCAATTCCATCGGTTACCCGCATTTAAACGTCAAAATCGGCGCTTCCCACGCCGGTATCTCGGTGGGCGAAGACGGTGCTACCCACCAATGCTGTGAGGATATTGCGCTGATGCGTTCTATCCCCGGTATGATTGTGTTAAACCCCGCCGACGACACCGAAGCGCGTAAAGCCGTGCGTGCCGCCGCCGCGATTGACGGTCCCGTATATCTGCGTTTCGGCAGACTGGCTGTACCGGTGCTGTTTGACGACGATTATCAGTTTGAAATCGGCAAAGGCGTGACCTTGGTGCAAGGTACCGACGTCACCATCGTCGCCACGGGTCTGATGGTGGGCGAAGCGCTCAAAGCCGCCGAACAACTCAAAAACGAGGGCGTTTCCGCCCGCGTAATCAATATGGCGACCATCAAACCGATTGATAAAGACATCCTGCTTGCCGCCGCCAAAGAAACCGGCGCGATTGTCACCGCCGAAGAACACAACGTCATCGGCGGTCTGGGCAGTGCGGTTGCGGAAACCCTTTGCGAAACCTTGCCCGTGCCCGTATTGCGGGTGGGCGTGGAGGACACATTCGGTAAATCCGGTCCTGCACTCGACTTACTCCCCTTGTTCGGTCTGTGCGCCGAAAACATCGTGGCGAAAGCAAAAACCGCTATTGCGATGAAAAAATAAAACATATAATAAAAGGACACCGCAGACTGTCGTCTGCGGTGTCCTTTATTCTTTTAATGTTTATAGTTGCGCGGGCGTTTACACAGCAATACTATCAACACCACCGAAGCGGCGATAAGCAACACTGCGCCAACCGCCAACAAGGTCAAACGTAAACCGCCGAAGCGGGTCAAGAGGCTTTGATACACGCCCTTGATTTTACCAAGAAAACCAACGTTTTCATCCGGTTGCTCGAGCGGTTCTTCCTCCACCACAGGTGTGCTTTGCGGCGCGTCGGTAAACCGTTGTAACGTGCCCTCTTTACTGTCGTACACATACCAGCCCTTATTCCCTTGCGGGGACAACGCGTACACCAAGAAATACTCCGCCATTTCGGTTTGCGGAAAACTGAAAGCGGAAACCGTTTGCCCGTTGATTTGGGTGAACGTTTGCGTAAACCCTTCGGGCACACCCTGTGCACCGTCGGGGGTTAAAAAGGCATATACGCCCGCAGGCGCGGTCGCATAACAAAACGTCGAAAACGTCATGGTGGCGGTGTTATACACGTAAAATGCGCCGTTTTTGCCGTCTTTGTCGGTGAGATACAGCAACACAACGTTGCGGTTTTTATCCTGTACCGAGGGGAATTCTTTATCATTGACGGTGAGCGGCCCCTGTTCGTATCCCGCGGGCAGGGTAACATCTTTCAAATCGGTCGCAATATAGAGAGTATCCTCTCCCACCGTCACCTTTGCCGCCTCGTTTTTATCTGCATCGGGCGCGGTGCTCGTATTACCGCCGTCATTGCCGGTCGCTTCCTGACGGGTGATATTCAAGGTATACGATTTTACCGTACCGTTAGGAGCGGTAACCTTTATCACGCGGGTATTCTTACCCACTTTCATATTCTTACTGCCTTCCACCGCAATTTTCGCATTGCCGTCTGCGGCGGTGGCACTAACGGTCAACACCGTCACCGAATTGGGGATAACGATATCATACGACGTTACCTTTGCGGAAAACGCAGGGGACAGCGAACCCGCCGACACGTACAGCGATTTCAAATCCGCATTGCCCGACAGCTGCGGGTTTTGTACGTTGATTTTCACACTGCCCGACGGTGTACCCAGTTCATTGATATCCTTATCCAACAACTCTTTACAGGTTAACGAAACGGTACTGCTGCCCGCCGCTTTGGTTTTAAACGTCACCGTAAAAGAGCGGGTGTTGGAGGTTGCCTCATAATTATACCACGAAAGTTTCAAGACACCTGCCCCGCCGCCTGCGCCTACGCCGTCGCCGGTCGAAGCGTATTCCAGCACTGCCGTATCATATTGCATCTCCGCTTCCAAGCCCGCTATGGCCACATCCGCAGAGAATTTCACAGTCACCACCACTTCACCGCCAACCGTCGGACTGGTGCTGTTTGCCGTCACCGAAACCGTTGCCCCCGCCGCCGACACCGACGGTGCGGTGCAAAACAGTGTTGTCAACACGGTAATTGCGACAAAAACCGAAAGCATTTTTTTCATAGTATCACCTTTACAGTACGAAATTATATAATGGGCTCGATAATGCCGAGAATTTGTTTTTGAGAACGCAACAAATCAGCGGTGGATACTTTTCCGTCCTTACCGCTGTCAGCGGCGGAAAGCGCGGCGCCCGAAAGCGAGGAAATCCCTAAAATATGCTTTTGTGCAACCAATAAATCCTTGGTGCTTACCACACCGTCCCCCGTCACGTCACCGTAAATCACCAGCGGATAGGATGCGTACACCTGACCACCCGACATCAACTGCAACTGATATCCCGTAGCAACCTTATCAACGATTTCACCCGCGGCGTTTACCAACCGTGCCGAACCGTTTTGCACGGCAAAACCGGCAAGAAAATCAGTGGCGGAGGTGCCGGGACTGATACCGGTGACAAAAGTCCCGACAGCATATTTCTGACTGCTGACACTGGGGGTACCGTCTGCGCCGGGGCGATAAATATGCAGTGTATACGTGCGCACCAATCCGCTGGGCGCCGTCACCGTAATATTGACCGTCGTTTCGGCGCCGGATAAATTGATAACGCCGTCTCCCGTAATTGAAGCGCCGCTGTCACTCTTGGTGGCCGTCACCGTTGCCTGCGCCGAGGTGGTGGGCAACGTCACCGTATATTCGGTGGTGTACCGTCCGAAAGAGGGCGTTAAACTATATCCGTCCACCGAAAGCCCCGTCAACGTATTATCGTTGTTTTTATCGGTCTTTTCAGGGGCGGCGCACGGCTTGTCCGGCATACCGGCAAGTACGGGGATATTAAACACCAAAGCGCTTTTCAAAACGTCCTCATTATAGGCTTTTTTCATATGAATCGCTTCGGATGCGGCAGCGGAAATATTGGTCATATACTCATGATTATAGTATCCTTTGCCGTTGTTGTCACCAATAAAATCAAACCTCTGTAAATAAATGGTATCCTGTCCTATGTTAATGTAGTTTTTACCGATGAATTGTGCACCGCCGTCAATGGATTTCTTGGCGGTATCCCATCCCTTGCTCTTGGCATACACGGCACCATTCTCAATAGCAGTCAAATTACCGCCTTTCACTGCTCCGATATCGAAAATATTATAATATCCGTTATGGTCCACGCCGTTGATGACGCCTGCCGTACCTTTCCCCAGCGCGTTACCCTCTTTTCCTTGCTCTTGGTATGCGCGGGAAGCAAGGTGATACACACTGACATCGTATTTTTCAGCGGCTTGCATAAAGTCGCCTACCATGCTTTCCATAAACGAACCTTTTAGGATATTGCGCACGCCCTCCTCGGTATGCACCGAGGAATGAGAAAGGCTTTCAAACTGAAACACCGCAGTATCATCGAGGAAATTGCGCGGGTCCATATAGTAAGCAACCACTTCACGCTGTGCCGATACCCAGCCACCCGAATCAAACGACACGTACGAGCGGGTGTCCCAGTTATAAGCGCCGTATTCCATAGATTTCCAAGACGCTTTGGCAGAACCCGAAACCAAACTGTGTCCCACCGCCGCTTCTGCGTTCAACGCTTCGTCCCACGTCAAAGAAAGATGCTGTGCGACAAACACCCAGTTGGGATATTGTGCGTGCAAGGTACGCAAACCGTCTTTGTAACTTTCGGGGAATTTCTGTGCAGTTAAATACGCCTCAAAATCAGCGTCGGGTGTATATTCAATCTTTTGCTCGATTTTTACCCACTCGGCACTCATATAGCCGGTGATATTACCGGCGGTGGTCACCTTATACCACAAGCCGCCACCACTGTCTTTTGCCTCATCCAACACCGTGACTTTATCGCCCACGTTGAGTTCGGCAAGAATGCTGTGTCCGGTGCCTGCACCGGAACGCACGCGTACACTGTTACCGATGACGGTGCCTTGCCTGGCTTCAGCGGCAAACACAATGCACGCAAACAACGACAGTATCAAAGAAGCCGCCGTTACGACAGCCAATAGTTTCGAAATGATGCGCACAGCGACCCCTCCTTTTTAAAAATCCAAACACAATTTTAGTATACAGATTTTTAAATGAGGTGTCAATACGTGTCGAACAAAGGAGGCTATGTAAAAATAACCAGCCGCACGTGTCAGTGTGAAAAAGCGGCTTTGAGCGTATCTCTTTCGGCAGACAATACCGCGTTGCCGTCATCTGTCCAATGCGCATAGCGGAAAACGGCAACACCGTTGTACCCTTTCTCCTTTGTATACGCCAGTTGCGCCGCGAGAATGCCGCCGCCGTTTTGCCATTCGGCGGCGCCGCTTCCCGCAAAGGAATCCACGGTGCCCGCTTTATACAGCGGGAGCCCCGCATACAACCGCACGTTTTCGGCTCTTTGCAGATTGGCAAACGCATCTGCTTGGGTTTTAAAGGGCAATGTTTCATTTTCAAACCCGCTATACAACTGTGGGCAAAGATAGTCAACATACCCGTATTTCAGCCAATGGGCAACATCAGCGTATAACTGTTCTTTGTTACGGGTAAGGTCGCCCGCGGGGCTGACCCCGAACAAACAGCCTTCTCGTATATGTACCGCACTCTTGGTGGCGGCAATCAACCCACTCACCGCTTTGGTGCGCCACTGGACTACCGAAAGCGAAGCGGGCGGAGTTTCAAAGCCCAAAGCGGTTTGCGGCAACCCCACAGGATAAAAATAATCGTCGTACTGCACACCGTCCACCTCATAGTTGCGCACCAATTCCCGCACGCCCTCTAAAATGCAGCGTTGTACGGCAGCGGAAGTAGGCACGTAATAAAAATTACCCTCAAACTCGTACACGTCTTCACATACCGCTTTGGTGCGGTCTGCACCCAAACGGTATGGGTTTACCCACGCGTGCAAGGCTATCCCGCGTGCGTGGGCGGCTTGTACCGCGTACTCCAACGGGTCAAAACCACTGTCCAATAACGCTTTGACACTATCTGCGGGCGGGAAAACAGCCGAACGATAGTAAGCATCTCCCTTGGCACGCACGTGAAAAATCACCGTATTCAGTCCGTCCCGCTGACAAGTATCCATCACGCCGTCGATATACGCCCTTGCGGCAGATGCGTCAGCGCCCGCAAAAGCAGGGTCGAGTTCCAGATACGACACCCATACCGCCCGCATATCGTCAACGGGAGTATGTTGTTTCAGTGGTGGCAGTGTTTCTTGCTTTTCGGTATCCGGTGTGCAACCGCACAGTAAACATACCATACATACTGCTAACAGCAATTTTCTCATATCCTCACCTTGCACTTTCACGTATTTTCCTATATACTATTGATGTATGAAACGGAGGGTATAAATATGCCGCCTGTCCTTCTGTGGTTTTTACTTTCTATCAACATATGCACTTTCTGCGTTGCCGCTGTCGACAAGTGGTGCGCTGTCAAAAATAAGTGGCGTGTGCCCGAAAAAACGCTGTTCACACTCGCGTGGTGCGGCGGCAGTGTGGGGTTGTTATCCGCCATGTACCTTGTGCGCCATAAAACGCAAAAACCGCGGTTTCGATTCGGCGTACCCGCCATCCTGTTATTACAGATTGCGCTGGTGCTGTTTTTACACGCCGTAGTATAAACCCGCTTTTCATCGGGATACTACCGATGAGGAGGGGTCTTATGCTGATTTGCGCCATTCGTACCGTCATCATCTATATACTCATCGTTTTTGCACTGCGATTGATGGGGAAACGCCAAATCGGAGAACTGCGTCCGTCCGAACTGGTGGTCGCGTTGCTGATTGCGGATTTGGCATCGGTGCCCATGCAGGAAAACGGCACGCCGTTATTACACGGCATTCTGCCGATATTGATTTTGGCGGCGCTGGAACTGCTGACATCCGCTCTAATGCTCAAATGTCCCGCTTTTGAGCGATTGGTATCCGGCAACCCCATCCCTGTCATACGCGACGGAAAACTGGATATCGCGGCACTCAAAAAATTGCGGTTAACGGTGGACGACCTGTCCGATGCACTGCGTATGCAAAATTGTTTTAATCTGGGGGAAATCGACACTGCCGTGGTAGAAACCAACGGCAGTATTTCGGTGTTTTTACAGCCCGCCTACCGCCCCGCTACCTGTATGGACGTACAAGCTTCGTTCGACCGCGACGGCATGCCCACGCCGATTATCGCGGACGGCTCGTTTTGTCCGTGGGGATTGCAATTGTGCGGCAAAACCAAGCAAACAATCGAAACGTTTTTATCTGGTAAACAGTTACAGGTACAACACGTATTTTGGATGACCATCACCCCAAAAGGCAATTTTTATATTTTGACCGATAATGGTAAAACATACAGCGGGGAGGCGGTTTTTTGAAGCGTTTGTGGGTTGCGGCCGCCATTCTGCTGGTGGTAGCGGCGGGATGTATCGGCGGATTATTGTGGCAAATATCCTTATTGGATGATTTACAAGAACAGTTAGATGCCGCCGAACAGGCGGTACGGGAAAACGGTGTGGCGGCACTCGACCAAGTGGGAGCGTTTGAGCAGGCCTGTTTTGAGGTCACCGAAAAACTGACCGCCGTTTCTCGTCACGAAGACAATTTTGCACTCAAAGAAAGTGCGGGTCAACTGTATCCGCTGTTAGAGCAGGAGGAAATCCCGCATTTCTTTGCCGAGGCAGCACGATGCCGTTTTTATATTGAAGAATTGCGCCGCGCGGAAAAACCGCTTATCGGCAATATCTTTTAGTTTGACTTTTGGATAGCACCATGCTACCATTTTTAAAAAAAGGAGGGATTTCATTGCCGCAAACTTTCAACGCACAAGCCGTCAAAGCATTGCTGGACACCCATACACTGGGCAACACCATCGAATTTTATGAGCAATTACCCTCCACCAACGATACCGCCAAAGCCTGCGCCTCCACCGCCGCACACGGCACGGTTATCCTTGCCGACCGCCAAACCGCAGGGCGCGGACGCTTTACACGGCAATTTTTCTCGCCGCAACAAGACGGCATCTATATGAGTGTAATTCTCAGACACGGTATCAAAACGGATACGGTGGGACTGCTCACTTGCGCAACGGCAGTGGCGGTGGCAAGGGCTATTGAAGCCCTTATCCCCGCCACCGTACATATCAAATGGGTCAACGACCTGCTCATTCACGGCAAAAAAGTGTGCGGTATTCTCACCGAAGCATCGCTCACACCCGACGGCACCTATGATTTTGCGGTTATCGGTATCGGTATCAACGTGTCCACGCTGCAATTCCCCGCAGAACTGGACGCCATCGCTTCCTCTCTTTTGAAAGAGTGCGGTGTTTGTCCCGACCGCGCCGCGCTGTGCGCCGCCGTTTTGCGGGAACTGGAAACGGTACTGGACAAGTTGGAAAGCCGCGCCTTTTTGCAAGAAAGCCGTACCCGTTCAGCGGTGTTGGGCAAAGATATTACGGTGATATGCGGTGACCGACACTACACCGCGCACGCATTGGATATAGATGACGACGGCGGCTTAGTGGTGCAAACTGAAAACGGCATCCACACCGTTCGTTCGGGGGAGGTGAGCGTGTGCATATGAATAAACGCTTATTGCAACACCGCATCGTCGCCGCTTTACTGGGAGCGTTACTGTGCCTATTAGCACCCTTATCCATACATATAGGCGGTATCCCACTCTCGCTTGCGACATTTGGCGTGTATCTGTGCGCTTTGCTTGCGGGTGGTTTTTGGGGCAGTGCCGCGGTGACGGTCTATTTATGCTTGGGCGCACTGGGTGTACCGGTTTTTGCGGGCTTTGCGGGCGGTATACAGGTGTTTGCGGGGCCCACCGGCGGTTTTTTGCTCGGCTATCTCCCCTGTACGATGCTGGCGGGGTTTTTATGTGCCCGCTTCCCGCACCGTCCACTGCTTTGGGGGGCGTTTCTGTTTGCGGGTACGCTTTTACTGTACGCGTGCGGGACAGTATGGCTGTACATATCCACCGACATACCGTTTTTCACCGCTTTACTCACCGGATGCGTACCGTTTTTACCGTTCGATGCGGTGAAAATCATCGCGGCGGTGATGCTCGCTCAAAAGGTGTTATATAAAGCCTGAAAAGTCGCAGTATATGACTGCGACTTTTTTGTTTAAATATTTTTCAATTCTATGCAAATTTTCCGCTTTAAAGTGTTGATTTTTGAAGACATATTTGGTAGAATAAAAATGGTATTTTCGACATTGTTCGATATAGGAGGACGGCAATGCAACTGCTCGAAGAAAAAATCCGTAAAGAAGGCAAAGTGTACGAAGGAAACGTCCTCAAGGTAGATGGTTTTCTCAACCACCAGATAGATGTTGCTTTTCTGCAAGAAATCGGCAAAGAGTTTTACCGCTTGTTCAAGGATTGCGGTATTAACAAGATTTTGACTATCGAAGCGTCGGGTATCGGCATTGCGTGTATTACGGCGCAATATTTCAACGTGCCGGTGGTATTTGCCAAAAAAAGTAAGACCGTGAACATCGCGGGTGACGTATACACCGCACCGGTCACTTCCTTCACGCATAAAAGGAACTACGATATCATCGTTTCCAAAAATTTTTTGCACGCCAATGACCGCGTGCTCATCATCGACGATTTTCTCGCGGAAGGCAGTGCGTTACTCGGTCTGACCTCTCTGTTGACTGACGCGGGCGCCACTGTGGTCGGCGCGGGTATCGTCATTGAAAAAGCGTTCCAACAAGGCGGACAAATGATGCGGGACAAAGGCGTGCGGGTGGAATCGTTGGCGCGCGTCGCATCCATGGATCCCGAAACAGGCGTTAAATTTTGTTAACCGCGGGCAGGCAAGCCCGTAAAAATAAAAAACGGAGGAAATCCACATGAAAAAAATCCTTGCACTCCTGCTGGCTGTCGTCATGGTTTTGGGTCTCGCTGCTTGCGGCGCTAAAACCGGTGATGACAAATCCGACTTGAAAGTCGGTTTCATCTTCCTGCACGATGAAAACTCTACCTATGACAAGAACTTCATCGATGCTGCCAAAGAAGCCTGTGCGAAAATGGGCGTCACCATGGTACAGAAAACCCAAATCCCCGAGTCCAACGCTTGCTATGACGCAGCTGTTGAACTCATCGAAGTCGAAGACTGCGATATCATTTTCGCTGACTCCTTCGGCCACGAATCTTTCTTGATGAAGGCTGCCGAGGAATATCCGGACGTGCAGTTCTGCCATGCCACCGGCGCGCGGGCGCACACCGCGGGCCTCGCAAACTTCCACAACGCATTCGCGCACATCTATGAAGGCCGTTACCTCGCGGGTGTGGTTGCCGGTATGAAACTCAAAGAAATGATTGACGCCGGTGAAATCACCGCTGCGCAAGCCAAAATGGGCTACGTCGGCGCGTTCACTTTCGCGGAAGTTATGTCCGGCTACACCTCTTTCTATCTGGGCGCGAAATCCATCGTTCCGGAAGTCACCATGGATGTGAAATTCACCGGTTCCTGGTATGACGAAACCAAAGAAAAACAAGCGGCTCAGTCGCTCATCGACGGCGGTTGCGTTCTGATTTCTCAGCACGCTGACTCCATGGGTTCCCCCACCGCTTGTGAAGCGGCAGGCGTTCCCAACGTTTCCTACAACGGCTCTACCGCAACTGCTTGCCCCAACACCTTCCTCATCTCTTCCCGCATCAACTGGGCTCCTTACTTTGAGTATATGATTACCCAGGTTAAGAACGGCGAAGCTATCGACACCGACTGGGCAGGCACCATCGAAAACGGCGCTGTTGCATTGACCGAGCTTGGTACCGCTGTTGCCGACGGCACTGCCGCGAAACTTGAAGAAGTGAAAGCGGGCCTCAAAGACGGCACCATCAAAGTGTTCGACACCGCGAACTTCACCGTAAAAGGCGAAAAATTGGCTTCTTACAAAGCTGACGTTGATACCGATGCTGACTTCACTCCCGACACCGAAGTTATCACCGACGGTATCTTTGAAGAATCCAAATATCGTTCCGGTCCGTATTTCGATATCGAAATCGACGGCATCACGTTGCTCGACCGCAACTACGGCTAATCTGACATAAAGTTTCATAAAGGCGGGGCACCAACACTGCCCCGCCTTTTCAAACTTTTATAATTTTGAATACTGCAGTATCGCGGGATACTGTACTCTTGAGAATTATAAAGGAGGGACTGTGCAGTGGGTAATCTAGCTATTGAACTGCGCAATATCACCAAAACCTTTGGCAACGTGGTGGCGAACAAAAACGTCAACTTAACGGTCAATCGTGGGGAGATATTGTCTATTCTCGGTGAAAACGGCAGTGGCAAAACCACTTTGATGAATATGATTTCCGGCATCTATTTCCCCGATGAAGGACAAATCTTCATTGATGGCAAAGAAGTGATGATTGCTTCTCCGAAAGATGCGTTTGACTACAAAATCGGTATGATTCATCAGCATTTTAAGTTGGTGGACGTATTTACCGCCGCAGAAAACATCGCACTCGGTCTGAAAGAACAGGGTGGATACGATTTGCGCGAAACCGAAAAGCGGGTCAATGAAATTTGCGAAAAATACGGATTTGAAATAGACCCTAAAAAGAAAATTTATACCATGTCAGTTTCCGAAAAACAAACGGTAGAGATTATCAAAGTGCTGTACCGCGGCGCTGATATTCTCATTTTGGACGAACCGACGGCAGTGCTTACGCCGCAGGAAACGCAAAAACTGTTTGCGGTACTCCGTCGTATGCGTGATGACGGCAAAGCCATTATCATCATCACCCACAAACTGCACGAAGTGCTGTCGCTTTCTGACCGCGTTTCCGTTTTGCGCAAAGGGGAATACGTCGGTACGGTAACCACCGCCGACACCAGCGAAGCCGAACTCACCGAAATGATGGTCGGCAAAAAAATCGAACTCAATATTCACCGTTCTAAACCTGTTAACGTCGAGCCTCGTTTGGAAGTGCATCATATCAACTGTTCCAACCGCGAAGGCGTTAAAGTGCTGGACGACGTTACTTTCACCGCGAATGCGGGCGAGATTTTGGGTATTGCGGGTATTGCCGGCTCGGGTCAGCGCGAGCTGCTGGAAGCGATTGCAGGTTTGCAAAAACTGGACAGCGGCGCTGTATTATATAACAACCCGCAAACAGGCAAAACCGATAATTTGGGCACCAAAACCCCGTTGCAAATCCGTGAACTGGGCGTGCGGTTGTCCTTTGTTCCCGAAGACCGTCTTGGCATGGGTCTGGTCGGCAATATGGATATTGTGGATAATATGATGCTGCGCAGTTACAGCAAAGGCAAGGGTGCATTCCTTGAAAGAAAAGCGCCGCGCGATTTGGCAGAGAATATTATCAAGGAATTAGAGGTCGTTACCCCCAGCGCCAACACACCTGTACGCCGTCTATCGGGCGGTAACGTACAAAAAGTGTTGGTCGGACGTGAAATCGCCGCATCCCCCACCGTGTTGATGGCGGCATATCCCGTGCGTGGGCTGGACATCAACTCGTCGTATTTGATCTATAATCTGCTCAACGAACAAAAGCAAAAAGGTGTCGCCGTTATCTTCGTCGGCGAAGACTTGGACGTGTTGGTGGAACTGTGTGACCGCATTTTGGTCATTGGATCGGG
>JAZOCQ010000081.1:0-2477 GCA_045596565.1 Acutalibacteraceae bacterium | reverse complement strand
AAATTTCCCTCTCTTTGCTATACTACTTAACGAAATGAATATGCCTTATCAAGAGTGACGGAGGGAACAGGCCCTGAGATGTCCGGCAACCTGCTTACAGCAAGGTGCTAAATCCTGCGGTATATAACCGAAAGATGAGGGTTTTAAAACCGTCTCTTTCCGAGCGGTTTTTTCTTTTATCTACACATTAGGAGGTTTATATAATGGCAAAACGTTTCTTTACATCTGAATCCGTCACCGAAGGGCATCCGGATAAAGTCTGCGACCAGATTTCCGATGCTGTTTTGGACGAAATTTTAGCGCAAGACCCCAACGCACACGTGGCGTGTGAGACGGTGGCTACCACCGATATGGTCATGGTCATGGGTGAAATCAGCACCACTGCGCAGGTAGACATTCCCTCCACCGTGCGCCGTGTGGTATTGGATATCGGTTATAACGGCAAAGACGGTAATTTCAACGGCAACACCTGCGAAATCATCACCCGTTTAGACGAGCAATCCCCCGACATCGCCATGGGTGTCAACGATGCGCTCGAAGGTCGCGGCGATGTAAAAGCCGACCCGTATGACCAAATCGGCGCGGGTGACCAAGGTTTGATGTTCGGCTATGCCTGTAACGAAACCGCAGAACTTATGCCGTTGCCAATCTCCCTGGCGCACAAATTGGCGATGCAGTTGACCAAAGTACGTAAAGACGGCACCTTGTCCTACTTACAGCCAGACGGTAAAACACAGGTCACGGTGGAATATGACGATAACAATAAACCCGTGCGTGTGGATGCGGTGGTAGTTTCCACCCAACACACTGCGCATACAGAATTGTAAACCATCCGTAAAGACATCATCGCACATGTCATTACCCCCATTATCCCCGCCCATTTAATGGACGAAAATACCGAGATTTTCGTCAACCCCACCGGTCGTTTCGTGGTAGGCGGCCCACAAGGCGATACCGGTCTGACAGGCAGAAAAATCATTGTGGATACCTATGGTGGTTACGGCCGTCACGGCGGCGGCGCGTTCTCCGGCAAAGACCCGACAAAAGTAGACCGTTCCGCTTCCTACATGGCGCGTTACGCTGCCAAAAACGTTGTGGCGGCAGGTCTTGCCGAACGTTGTGAGGTGCAACTTGCATACGCCATCGGCGTGGCGCGACCCGTTTCCATTTTGGTGGATACGGCGGGTACCGGTAAATACAGCGACGGGCAAATCGCCAAAGCGGTAGAAAAAGTATTCGATTTCCGCCCTGCGGCTATCATTGATACGTTGCAACTGCGCCACACCGCTTACCGTCCGCTCGCTGCCTACGGTCACGTAGGACGCGAAGACGTACAAGCCACGTGGGAAAAAGTCGACCGCATTGAAGCACTCAAAGCGGCACTGTAAATGACACAAAAAAAACGCCCGACGAAACCATCGTTTCGTCGTGCGTTTTCATTAGTTTTTCAAACTCTGCATCGGGGCGGGAATTCTACCGCCACGCGCAATAAATTTTTCGGGAGAAACCATATTGATTGGCATCACGGGGCCACTACCCAGTAAACCGCCAAAGGAGAGTTCATCCCCCACCTTCTTGCCGATAGCGGGGATGACACGCACGGCGGTGGTTTTGGAGTTGACCATACCGATAGCCGCTTCATCTGCAATCAACGCGGAAATCACAGCGGCAGGTGTATCACCGGGAATGTTAATCATATCGAGACCCACCGAGCACACAGCGGTCATCGCTTCTAATTTTTCCAGTTTGAGACAACCACAACGCGAAGCGGCAATCATACCCGCATCTTCCGTTACAGGAATGAAGGCACCGGATAAACCGCCGACATGGGAAGACGCCATCACGCCGCCTTTTTTAACGGCATCATTGAGCAGTGCCAGCGCCGCAGTCGTACCACAGCAACCACAACAATCAAGACCCATTTCTTCCAGAATATACGCTACTGAATCGCCCACTGCGGGGGTGGGTGCCAAGGACAAATCCACAATGCCGAACGGCACCTGCAAACGTTTAGAGGCTTCCTGTGCCACCAATTGTCCCATACGGGTGATTTTGAACGCGGTGCGTTTAATGATATCCGCCACCTGTGTCAAGTCGCAATCGCCCGCTTTTGCCAGAGCAGCCCTCACCACGCCGGGGCCGGAAACACCGACGTTGATAACCGTATCGGGTTCACCGGGGCCGTGGAAAGCGCCCGCCATAAAGGGATTATCTTCGGGAGCGTTACACAGCACCACCAATTTAGCGGGACCGATGCAATCGCGATCGGCGGTAAGCTCGGCGGCTTTACGCACCACGTGCCCCATCATACCGACAGCATCCATATTGATACCTGTCTTAGTGGAACCAACATTCACCGACGCGCAAATATGGTCGGTTTCTGCCAAAGCTTGCGGAATGGCTTCAATCAATTCTTTGTCGCCCGCAGCAAAACCTTTTTGCACCAGCGCTGAAAAACCGCCGATAAAGTTGACACC
>JAZOCQ010000080.1:0-6846 GCA_045596565.1 Acutalibacteraceae bacterium | reverse complement strand
TTGGCGAGACCATCACAGTGGGTGAATTTGCTTCCCGCTTGAAAGCCACCGCCGCCGAGGTTATCAAAGCACTGATGAAACTGGGTGTGATGGCTTCGGTCAACGAAGAAATCGACTTCGATACCGCCTACTTGGTGGCAGAAGAATTCCACGCACACGTCGAACGCGAAGTGGTGGTCACCATCGAAGAACAAATCATCGACGACAGCGAAGACGATACCGAAAATCTGCGTCCCCGCGACCCCGTTGTGGTGGTAATGGGTCACGTTGACCACGGTAAAACCTCCATTTTGGATGCTATCCGCAAAACCAATGTCACTTCCGGTGAGGCGGGCGGTATTACCCAGCATATCGGTGCATATCGCGTCAACTGCGACGGTAACAATATCACCTTCTTGGACACCCCCGGCCACGCGGCATTTACCTCTATGCGTGCCCGCGGTGCGCAGGTGACCGATATTGCCATTCTGGTGGTGGCGGCGGACGACGGTATCATGCCGCAGACGATTGAAGCTATCAGCCATGCGAAGGCTGCCGGCGTTTCCATCATCGTTGCCATCAACAAAATGGATAAACCCGAAGCCAACCCCGACCGCGTGATGCAACAGCTCACCGAGCACGAATTGGTGCCGGAAGAGTGGGGCGGCGACGTCATTTGCGTACCGGTTTCCGCAAAAACCGGTATGAACATCGACAAATTACTCGAAACCGTTCTGCTGATTGCAGAAGTGCAGGAATATAAAGCTAACCCCGACCGTGCTGCCAAAGGCACTGTCATTGAATCCCGTCTGGACAAAGGCCGCGGACCGCTCGCCACCGTGTTGGTGCAAAACGGTACCCTGCATGCAGGCGATATCGTGGTGGCAGGTTCCAGCGTAGGTCGTGTGCGCGCTATGACCGATGAAAACGGTCGCGCTTTGCAGGTTGCCGGTCCTTCCGTCCCGGTGGAAATCATGGGTCTGGACAGCGTGCCTGCTTCCGGCGATATGTTCAACGCCGTTACCGACGAACGTCTCGCACGTCAGTTGGTGGAACAGCGTAAGACTGCCGCGAAAGAAGAACGCTTTAACGAATATCAGAAAGTTACCCTTGAAAATGTGTTTGACCAGATGCAAGCAGGCGATATGAAAACCCTCAACGTCATCGTCAAAGCAGACGTACAAGGCTCTGTTGAAGCAGTTAAACAGTCTCTGGAAAAACTGTCCAACGAAGAAGTGCGCGTACGTGTTATCCACGGCGCCGTTGGCGGTGTCACCGAAAACGACGTCATGCTGGCTTCCGCTTCGGACGCTATCATCGTCGGTTTCAACGTGCGTCCCGACCCGCTCGCACAGGTTGCCGCTGAGCAAAACGAAGTGGATATGCGTATGTATCGCATCATCTATGATTGCATTGAAGAAATCGAATCCGCCATGAAAGGTAAAATGGCGCCCAAAACCCGCGAAGTATTGCACGGTCGTGCGGAAGTCCGTCAAGTGTACCATATCACCGGTGTGGGTCTGGTTGCCGGTTGCTATGTGTTAGACGGCAAAGTATACCGCAACGATTTGTTGCGCATCGTGCGTGATAACATCATCATCGGCGACGACAAAATGATTTCTCTCAAACGCTTTAAAGACGACCAAAAGGAAGTCGCCCAAGGTTATGAATGCGGTATCGGTCTGGAAAAATTCACCGATATCAAAGAGGGCGACATTTATGAAACCTATATCATTGAGGAGTATAGAGACTAATGGGAAGTTATCGTTCCGACCGTACAAGTGAAGATATCATGCGCGAACTGACCGCCATTTTGCGGACCGTCAAGGACCCGCGGGTGGCGGGCAAGATGTTGAGCATCGTGCGGGTGGATGTCACACGCGATATGTCCTATGCCACTGTATTTGTCAGTGCAATGGAAGGATTGGATGTGGCAAAAGCCGCCGTGAAAGGTCTTATCTCCGCCGCGGGATATATGCGACGGGAATTGGGGCTTTCTCTGCGCTTACGTCACACCCCCGAACTGCGTTTTGTTGCCGATGATTCCATCGCCTACAGCGCAGGTATCGCCGCGACACTCAACCGCCTCCACAAGGAGGAAAGCGAAGATGAACAATAAACGTATCACACCGGAACAAACGGCAAAACTGTTGCTGGATGCAGACAATATATTGTTGCTTTGCCATCAATATCCCGACGGCGATACCATTGGTTCTGCCGCCGGTCTGTGCCTCGCTCTGCAACGGTTGGGAAAACAAGTTCGTATTGCTTGCAACGACCCTTTCCCGCCCAAATACGCATATATGATCGCACCCATTGCCGTGCAGGAATTTACGCCGGATTTTATTTGTACCGTAGATGTAGCCGACAGCAAATTGCTGGGTGCAACTATGCAAATATATGCGGATAAAGTCGACCTTTGTATCGACCATCACGGTACCAACACCGACTATGCAAAACAAGTTTTGCTCAATGCCGAGGATGCAGCAACCGCTATGCTCATTTTTCGCTTGCTTAAATATTTAGGCGTACAACTTGACAGTGAAATTGCCGCTTGTCTGTACACCGGCATCGTGACCGATACCGGTTGCTTTAAATACAGCAACACCACCGCCAGCGCTCATCGCATAGCCGCCGATTGCATGGAAACCGGTATCCCCTATGCCATGATTAATCGCGTTATGTTTGACACCAAATCCCGCGCGCGCATCGAACTGGAACGCCACGCTTTAGATGGTATTTCGTTTTATTTCAACGGGCGTGTTGCTATTATGGCAATCACCAATGAGATGATTGCACAAAGCGGTGCTACGGAAGATGATTTGGAAGGATTACCGCCTCTACCCCGCCAAATTGAAGGTGTTTGGGTAGGTGTCACCTTGCGTGAACGCGCAGACGGTGGTTTTAAAGTGAGCATGCGCACCGGTGAGCACGCCAACGCTTCTGACCTGTGCGGATTGCTGGGCGGCGGCGGACACATCAACGCCGCCGGTTGCCGTATCGACTTGCCGCTTGCCGACGCTGTGGACAAGCTGGTGCAGGTCATCGGTGACAATGTTGCACGCATAAAGGAGTAACATATGGACGGTATTCTTTGCATTGACAAACACGTGGAGGTTACCTCCTTTGTTTGCTGTGCCATGGCACGCCGTATTTTAAAAGAGAAAAAAGTCGGACACGCCGGTACCCTCGACCCGATGGCGACCGGCGTGTTGCCTATTCTGCTGGGCAAAGCCACTCGTGCGTTGGATTTTTTACCCTCCCACGATAAGCGATACACCGCTACCATGCGGTTTGGGTTTTGCTCGGACACGTTGGATGTTTGGGGAAAGGTGCAACCAACCAATGCACCCTTGCCGACTTTGGCGCAAATCAAAGCGGTTTTACCCGCTTTTCGCGGTGATATTTTGCAAGTCCCCCCTATGACCTCCGCGCTTAAACAAAACGGCAAACGCCTGTATGAATTGGCGCGCGAGGGCCTTGAAGTGGAACGAAAACCGCGTCCTGTCACAATTCATACGCTTGAAATCCTGGATTTTGATACGCAAAAAGGTGAATTGACCATCGATTGCCGTTGCGCAAAAGGCACGTACATTCGCTCTATCTGCGACGATATCGGCAAAGCGCTCGGTTGCGGTGCAGTGATGACTGCTCTACGGCGCACCGAAGCGGCAGGATATACGCTGGATAACTGCGTCTCTATTTCGGATAAAGCAGACGCCGATACCCTGCGTGCACGCATTGTGCCGATTGAAACCGCTTTCTACCCTTATCCCGCCGTCACCGTTTCCGCCGCACAGGCGGTACGGTTTCAAAACGGCGGTGCGCTCAGTTTGCAACGTATTCACACAACGTTACCCGCTGGCACCCCTTTGCGTGTGAAAGCACCTGACGGTACGTTTTTAGGGTTAGGACAAGCGGATGCCGCCGATTTAAAAGTATTAAAGTTATTTATATAAGGTGACACGATGAACGTATACGCTGTACCGACACAACTGCATACCGTTCCCACCGCTGACCGCATTGTTGCAGTCGGCGTATTTGACGGTGTGCATATCGGACACAGCGCTGTGTTGACCAAAGCCTTACTGGTACACAACCTCACCCCCGCCGTTTTCACTTTCAAACAAAGCGGCAATCTCAAATCGGGCGGCTGTTTGCAGACCGACGAAGGACGCCGTAAAATACTGGAACGTTTGGGGTTTGCGGATATATTTGAAGCGGATTTTGCCGCCATTCAGAATATGACGCCACAAGAATTTGTGGATATGTTACACCGCGACCTGCACGCCAAAGCCATTGTGTGCGGTTTTAACTTCCGTTTCGGCAAGGGCGGCGCGGGAGATACAAAACTGTTAGAGCAACTGTGCGCACAAGTGGGCGTTGAAGTCATGATGCAACCCGCCGTCACCGTAGACGGCGAAGCGGTCAGTTCCACCCGCATCAAACAAGCGTTAAAAGCGGGAGATACCGCACTCGTACTGCGTTTACAAGGCAGACCGTTCACGATGGAAGCCACTGTCAAAAGCGGGCAAAAACTGGGGCGCACACTCGGTTCCCCCACTATCAACCAACCCATTGACGAAACTATCACCCTACCGCGTCTGGGGGTGTATGCCGCGGTTGCGACGGTGGACGGACATATGCATCCCGCCGTTACCAACATTGGTATACGGCCTACCGTTGGCGGTACCAAACCGCTTGCTGAAACGTATATTTTAGATTTTGAGGGTGACCTTTACGGAGAGAAAATACCCGTAGAACTGGTGAAATTCCTCCGCCCCGAACAGAAATTTGAAAACGTTACGGCACTGCAACAAGCTATTCAAAAGGATATAGCAGACACCCGTGCACTGTTTGCACCCAAAGGTACCACCCGCGCGGTAGTCTTTGATTTTGACAATACCTTAGCAGACAGGCAAATCGCATTTCACGCCTTTTTACAAGATTGGCTGAGTAAACTTTTCCCGCAAATGCCGCAAACCGAATTGCTGACATACTGCGACCGTCTTTTAGAGGTCGGGCACTACGGCTTTACCCCCTTTTCCAACGTCTTTGACGCGGCAAAAGAAATGTTGCCGTGGGAAAACCCGCCCGCTTATGAAGAAATGGTTGCGTTTTTAAAAATTGCATATCCGCTGCACACTTCTGTGTTTGACGATGCCGTCCAAACCATTACGGAGTTGCGTCGTCGTGGCTATATCGTCGGTATTCTCACCAACGGCAATATACGCATACAAACCGCAAAACTGGATATATCCGGTTTGCGCCCGTTGGTTGACTATATGTTAATCGGTGGTGAAGAGGGCATCCAAAAGCCCGATACAGAACTGTTCTGCCGCTTCGCCAAACGCTTAGGCGTACATCCTACCGATTGTGTGTTTGTGGGTGATAATCCCAAAAATGATATGAAAGGCGCTTTGAAAGCGGGTATGCGTGCCGTGTTCAGGGATTTCCGGTATCCCGATGTTACGGTAGATGACCCCGCTGTACCCCACATAACCACGCTGTCAGAACTACTGACACTCCTATAAATCAACAAAAAGAGCAATGCCCCCGGGAGCATTGCTCTTTTTTATTATGCATAAGTGTAAAGTTATTTTACTTTATAATAACAGCCCTTGTAATTCCTTAACACTCGCCGCAATCGCTTTGGCGCCTTGCAGTTCTTGTCTAGTGCCGTAGCCATACAGCACGCTCACAGTTTCAATCCCGCAAGCTCGCGCACCGTCTACATCGAAACAACGGTCACCCACCATGCATACTTGGGCGGGATTTTGTATATCTAATTTCTCCAATGCAAAGCGGATTACATCCGCTTTTTCCACCCGTGCGCCGCCCAGTTCACAACCCGAAACAAAGGTGAAATATTGTTTTAAAGCAAAATGCTCTAATATGCGTTCAGCATACACCGTAGGTTTAGAGGTGGCAAGCACCAATATAAAACCCGCTTGCTGTAAAGTAGAAAGCATTGTCGGTATACCCTCGTATACCGTATTTTCAAACAAGCCTTTCTCACTATAATACACACGATATAACCGCAGCATCTCATCTGCTTGCTCATCTGTAAGCTTAAATACAATTTTAAATTGTTCTTTTAAAGGCGGGCCGATGAATGCATACAGTTCGCGTCTGTCCTGCACAGTAATACCAAAATGCGGCAAAGCATACATAATTGCATTGGTAATCCCCAAAGCAGGGTCGATGAGCGTACCGTCCAAGTCAAAAAATATATACCGTTGGTCCATTCAGCGTTCCCCCATTCGTTTTACGTGTGGTAACAGTATTTTCGTAACCACGCCAATCACACAACCGGTAACTGCACCGGCGCACAACAACGGCACAACATAATACAGTACGCCGCCAACACCCAACAGTGCAAACGCCACTATCAATTGTCCGATATTATGCAACACGCCGCCCAATATACTAACCCCAATCGGACTGAAATGTGAACAGCGATAGCAAATGCACATACCAATAAAACTAAGCACCGCGCCCGCCAGACTATACAACATACCCGGCACCGAACCAAACGTAAATGTTGCGAGCAATACACGCACCAGTGATACCGTTACGGCAAGCGGTGCGCCCATACTGTATAAACACAACAGCACCACCAAGTTTGCCAGTCCCAATTTCATACCGGGCACGCCAAACGGCAAGGGTAACAGCATTTCAATATAACTGAAAACAAACGCCAGTGCGACCAACACGCCGCCCAGGGCAATACGTTTTGACACTGTGCGCCCTCCTTTAGAAATCTACATCACTTTCTCGACCATTCTCAATAGTGATAACCAGTTGATGCGGCAAGCAAATGACGCTTTGTCCGCGGCGGTTGATTTTTCCTTGCCGCACGCAAAG
>JAZOCQ010000079.1:0-4791 GCA_045596565.1 Acutalibacteraceae bacterium | reverse complement strand
GTGGGTTCTTTACGCGGTGGTGGCGGCGGTTGCGCTTTTGATAGTGATAGGTATCGTCAGCTTTATTTTTGACCGCAAGACGCTCGGCTGGGGAATGGAATATGCAAAAGAAATACTGAGAGGCGGTAAAAAATCGTGATTGGTGCTTTGAAACAGGTGCTGCTTGCAAAAAAGCTCAAATACAAGTATAAAAAGGTGCATACCCGCTTAGACTCGATTGATATCGCAAGCGACGTGAAGATTGGCAAGTGGTGCTCCGTTTCCAAGAGGGTCATTCTCGGCGCGGAGGTTGAGATAGGGGACTTCACCTATCTCAACGCATCAAAATACTGGACAACGGTGGAGTCGAAGGTGAAAATAGGCAAATACTGTTCTATTGCACCGGGGGTGCATATCGGCGCGGGAAACCACGATATGTCTTTTGTGACCACCCATCCGATACTGTTTGACCGCTATTATCTTCCCGCTTTGACCGAGCGGGCTGAGCAGCGCGTTTCGGGTCTTGCAGACAAAGAAAAAGAGACCACTATCGGCAACGACGTATGGATAGGCCTTGGAGCCGTTATCAAAAGAGGCGTCGCGATAGGCGACGGCGCCGTTATTGCCGCCGACTCGGTGGTGGTGAAGGACGTTCCCGCTTATGCGGTTGTGGGCGGAAATCCCGCAAAGGTAATCAAATACCGCACAAGCGAGGAAAATATTGCATTTTTTGAAAAACACCGCGAGATGATGTGGTGGAATTGGGATGAAAAGACGCTTTCATCCGATATGAGCGCGCTGTATGATTTCGAAACATACAGAAAACTTTTGGAAAACAAGATACGATAATCAAAGCATTCGGTCGTGCGGGTGGTGAGGAATTGAATGACAAATTGAATAAAACGGCAAACACCTTGCGGTTTTTGCGGTATTGTACCTTCCTGCTTTCGTTGGGCTTGGTGCTATTCGGGAAACTGACCGTAGAGCTCAACGTGATGCTGTGCGGCACGTTGCTGCTGTATACGACCTGTCTGCTGCAATGCTTTGAACGCTTCCGCAGACGAATTGTGCTGTTTTTCTTTTACGTTACATTCTTCGTTTTTCTTATCGCACGGCCGACCATCAGTATGCTGAGGGGAGACGTTTGGTGGCATTACGGTGAAAGTGCTACCGTGTTTGCACTGAGCGCCGTTTATTTCAGCCTTACGTGCGTATATCTGGGTTCGCTGTTCGTTGATAAGCTTGTCAGTGAAAAAGGTTGGTTTCAAAATGAAGGAACCCCCTTATATTTTGACCACTCCACATTGGATGACGGTTTCACGCAGTCACTTTCCTTTATATCCGCAATCGGATATTACATTTGCCTCGCCTTTAATATGATGCAGGGAATGGAAAAGGTAGCTTTTGTAGCGGCAGGGCAATATACCGACATCTATACGGGCTTTCAGACGTCCTTGCCGTTTTTCGTGCAGGCTTTCGGCGCTATGATGCCGTATTTTCTGTGCGTACACCTTGCGTGTATGCCCAAAAAACCCATGGCGTTTTTGGCGCTTGCGATGTACGTGCTATCCACGGTGCCCGTGTTGCTTACGGGTGCGCGCAACAGTGTGGTGCTGGCACTGATTTTTGCAGTGGTTTACTTTGCCATACGGGATTATCTGGACGGCACGCAGTATTGGATAGGTAAGTTTGAAAAAACCTGTATCATCATTGCGCTCCCTCTTGCAATCGCTTTTCTTGGGTATTACAATTATGCCAGAGACGGCACGTCGGCGGGAAGCAACTCCGTTATGTCCCTGATGGTGGATTTCTTCTATAAGCAAGGCGTTACGTTTGACGTTATGTGTCGGTCACACAACTTTATGGATGCACTTCCTGATGAGGTGAATAAATGCTACACCTTTGGTGGAATGATAGATTATCTGAAAACGAATATGTTCGCACGAGAACTTTTCGGCACCGTTTCATTGGGCGAAGGGAACAATGCGATTAAAGCCATATACGGCAATTCCTTTGCGCACAGTATGTCGTACGTCGCCGAGCCGGATTACCTTTTGGGACGTGGACTCGGTTCATCGTATATTCTGGAAACTTTTGCCGATTTTGGCTATGCGGGAATAGGCATATTCAGCTTTTTGTTATCCGCCTTTATGACGGTTGCAGTACCTCTTTTCAAAAAAGGAATATTTTACAGAATCTTCGCTCTCAACTGCTTTACGATATTTTTCCTGATTCCCAGAGCGGAGGCAACGGGATTTTTGAATTTTATATTATATGTTCAGTTCTGGGTGGTGGTGCTGTTTTGTTATGTTGCGGCACATGCCTTCAAAAGAGATTCCACACGGTTATCAGCAAAGTATTATAGAAAAAGGATGATGTCAGATGTTCAAGAATTTTAATCTCAAAAGCGTATTGTTCGGCATTAGAAATTATTGGCCGGCGGTATTGGCGGTTGCGGTTGCGTTTGCCGTGCTGGGCGCGTTGATGTCCTTTAGCCAAGGGGAAGGGGACGACGTGGATATGCTTGCCGCACAGGACGAGTACACTGCCACCAGAAGCTTTTATGTCTTAGATGAAAGCGTCAAAAAGGACAGTGAAGTCAAAAGCGCGGATGCCAATCTTCTCGTAGCGGTTTTGTGCGATTCCTCTTGCCAGTACGAGATACTGGATACGCTGCAAGAGCAATTTACAAAGGAAGAGATAGCGCTGGCGATGGATGTGCCGGAGGCGGATAGGTACACCTCCAAAATATTTGAAGGTAAATTAACTATAAACGTCACGGCGGGAGCGGTTCTTGTAACTTTGAAATGCACCAGCGCAAGCCCTGAATTTTCCAAAGCGGTGATTGACTGTTATTCCGAATATATTGAGCAGAATGCGGATAGGTTTATTAAGAACGACGCGAAATGTATTCCGATTAACGATACCAGAGTGATAACCGTGGAAAACGACACCGAAGAAGAACCCGAGGAAGAGGGCGTAGCGTCAACCGTTAAAAATGCAGTGGTTTTTGCTGTGCTGGGTGCGATTATTGCGGTACTCGCGATTACGGTGCTGGTTTTCTTTAAAGCAAACATCTCTGACGTAAAGGGCTTTGAGGAGTTTGGATTGACTGTTGTCGGGGAAGACTTCTTCTCGGGCACCGCAAATGCAAATTATGCGCGAGATATTATAAAATCCAAATTAAAGGATGCTTCCATCGGGAAATTAGCCGTTTGCACAACCCTTGGCGACAAGAAGAACGTTGCAAAGGCGCAAGAGGTTTGTGCGTTCTTGAACGCATCTGAAATCAGCGGCACCGAAATTCATCCGGTTGAATTAAACGTTGCCGATTATGAATCCTTTATGAAAATAAACGATTATGACAGCGTGTTGTTCGTTGAAGCCGTGGGCAAAACGAAATACGACGATTTGGAAAAGGTATTATCCCTTTTCTCAAAATTTGAAATCGACGTTTTCGGAGCGGTTTTAATGTAATCAAAGCGGTTTCTGATAAACACGCGTCTACACACAAAACAGACGAGCATACGCTTGTAAACATACGGGAACCCCGACCACGCGGATGTTTTCAGAAAAAGAACGCCCTTCGCACGTTAGTGCGAAGGGCGTTTATTTGTTTTGTAAAAGATGGGTGAGGAAAATCAAGTGTGTTTCTTTTGGAATACACTTATTTGTCCTCAAACAAGGAAATCACTCCCACTCAATCGTGCCGACCGGCTTGGGCGTGAGGTCCATCAGCACACGGTTGATGCCCTCTACCTCATGGGTGATGCGGTTGACGATTGTATGCAACACGGCGTAGGGGATTTCTTCGATGGTGGCGGTCATGGCGTCGGTGGTGTTCACCGCGCGAATGATTGCCGGCCAACCCTCATAGCGGCTTTCGTCTTTCACGCCGACACTCTTGATATCCGGCACGACCACGAAATACTGCCACACCTTTTCCGCAAGTCCGCATTTGTCAAACTCATCACGGAGAATGGCATCCGCTTCGCGGAGTGCGTGCAGACGGTCGCGGGTGATAGCGCCCAGACAACGCACACCAAGGCCGGGGCCGGGGAACGGCTGGCGATATACCATTGCGTGCGGCAAGCCAAGCGCTTCACCGACGACGCGTACTTCGTCTTTGAATAAGAGTTTTAAGGGCTCGACCAATTCAAATTGCAAATCTTCCGGTAAACCACCCACGTTATGATGGGATTTCACAGCCTTTTTGCCTTCTGCCTGTTTAATGCTTTCCAAAATGTCGGGATAGATGGTGCCCTGCCCCAAGAAGGACACACCTTCAAGTTTTCTGGCTTCATCCGCGAACACGTTAATAAACTCTGCGCCGATAATTTTTCTCTTTTTCTCGGGGTCGGAAACACCTGCGAGAAGGTCAAGGAAACGGTCGGTCGCGTCTACGTACACGAGATTCGCATCCAGTTCGCCTTGGAACATATCAATCACCGCTTCGGATTCGCCTTTGCGCATCAAACCGTGGTTAACGTGCACGCAAACCAACTGTTTACCGATGGCTTTAATGAGCAAAGCGGCCACGACAGAGGAATCCACGCCGCCGGAAAGGGCGAGCAATACTTTTTTATCACCGACCTGCGCACGCACAGCGGCGACCTGTTCGGCGATGAAAGCATCGGCGAGTTCTTTGGTAGTGATGCGCGCCATATCGGCGGGACGAACGTTACAATCCATAATAGTTTCCTCCTAGCTTTATCAGTTGGTGTAGTTATCGAAATAGCCTTGTACCAAGACAACGGGGGTGCCTTTATCACCCGAGCCGCTGGTCAAGTCGCACAGCGAACCGATAAGGTC